>NZ_SDFT01000052.1:0-47605 GCF_004916815.1 Pantoea sp. R102 | reverse complement strand
TATAACAAAGATGGCAACAAACTGGACCTCTACGGTAAAGTTGATGCGCGTCACCAGTTCTCTGATGACTCAAGCTCAGACGGCGACAAATCTTACGTTCGTTTCGGCTTCAAGGGTGAAACTCAGATTACCGACCAGCTGACCGGTTACGGCCAGTGGGAATACAACGTACAGGCTAACGTTGCTGAATCTGAAGGCACTTCTGGTTCTAAAACCCGTCTGGGCTTCGCCGGTCTGAAATTTGGTGATGCAGGCTCATTCGACTACGGTCGTAACTACGGCGTTCTGTACGACGCAATGTCTTACACTGACCAGCTGCCAGTATTCGGTGATGATACCCTGTATCAGGACAACGACAACTTCATGGCCGGTCGTTCAAACGGTCTGGCAACCTACCGTAACAGCAACTTCTTCGGTCTGGTTGACGGTCTGGCATTCGCCGTTCAGTATCAGGGCAAAAACGAAGGTCGTGGCCCTCGTTACGACAACGGTGATGGCTGGGGTACCTCTCTGTCCTATGACACTGGCATGGGCATCAGCGCAGTGGGTGCATACTTCAACTCTGACCGCACTGACCAGCAGGCAACTGATGGCAACGGTGATAAAGCCAGTGCCTACGGCTTCGGTCTGAAATATGACGCGAACAATGTTTACCTGGCAGCCTTCTACGGTGAGTCACGTAACCTGACTCAATATGGCAATAACAACGACGGCACTGGCGCTACCGGCCCTGACTTCAACTTCGCTGCCAATAAAGCGCAGGCTTTCGAAGTGGTTGCTCAGTACCAGTTCGACTTCGGTCTGCGTCCATCCATCGCTTACCTGCAGTCTAAAGGCAAGGACCTGAACGGCGCGACTGGCCACGGTTCAACCTTCGCTGGCGGCGATGCTGACCTGGTTAAATATATCGAAATCGGTACCTACTACTACTTCAACAAAAACATGTCCACCTACGTTGACTACAAAATCAACCTGCTGGACGACAACGACTTCACCCGCGCTACCGGTACTTCTACCGACGACGTGGTTGGCGTTGGCCTGGTTTACCAGTTCTAATCTGCCGATTCGAACTGCGTAACACCTCAGAAACGGAGCCTTCGGGCTCCGTTTTGCATTTCAGTGATCGGGCTCCCGATTAGCGCCATTACTTTATACGCCACAGTTATTTCTTTTTTATGTCAGCGGTTGGCAAGCGTTGCGTCTGACGTTAACCTGATAGCTCATTTTGCTAAAGTTCACCCTAACGGAACTGACTCATGTTTGAATCAATCTCTGCCGCACCAGCCGATCCTATTCTGGGACTGGCTGACCTGTTTCGCGCCGACGACCGCCCGAATAAAATCAATCTTGGCATTGGTGTTTATAAAGATGAAACCGGCAAAACGCCGGTGCTGACCAGTGTGAAAAAAGCTGAGCAGTATCTGCTGGAGAACGAGACCACCAAAAACTACCTCAGCATTGATGGTCTGGCTGATTTCGCGCGCTGCACGCAGGAACTGCTGTTTGGCAAAGAGAACGCGCTGATTAGCGCTGGCCGCGCCTGCACCGCGCAGACGCCGGGCGGCACCGGTGCGCTGCGCGTCGCCGCGGATTTCCTCGCTACGCAAACCAACGTCAAACGCGTCTGGGTGAGCAATCCCAGCTGGCCGAACCACAAAAACGTGTTCAACGCCGCTGGTCTGGAAGTGTGTGATTACCAGTATTACGATGCGGCGACCCACAGCCTCGACTTCGACGGCATGCTGGCCTCGCTGCAGGAAGCGCAGGCGGGCGACGTGGTGCTGTTCCACGGCTGCTGCCATAACCCGACCGGTATCGATCCTACCGCTGACCAGTGGCAACAGCTGGCGCAGCTGTCGCTGGAGAAAGGCTGGCTGCCGCTGTTCGACTTTGCCTACCAGGGCTTTGCGCGCGGTCTGGATGAAGATGCTGAAGGCCTGCGCATTTTCGCAGCGTCCCATCAGGAACTGATTGTCGCCAGCTCCTACTCGAAGAACTTTGGTCTGTACAACGAGCGTGTCGGTGCGCTGACGCTGGTAGCGGCAACGGCCGACGTGGCGAAGACAGCATTCAGCCAGGTGAAATACAGCATCCGCGCCAACTACTCTAACCCGCCGTCGCACGGTGCTGCCGTGGTCGCCACCATTCTCGGTAACGACGCGCTGCGTACCATCTGGGTACAGGAACTGACCGACATGCGTCAGCGCATTCAGCGCATGCGTCAGCTGTTTGTGAATACCCTGGCGGAGAAAGGCGCACAGCGCGATTTCAGCTTCATCATCAAACAGAACGGCATGTTCTCGTTTAGCGGTCTGACCAAAGATCAGGTGGTGCGTCTGCGTGAGGAGTTTGGCGTGTATGCGGTGAATTCCGGTCGCGTTAACGTGGCAGGCATGACGCCGGATAATATGTCGGCGCTGTGCGAAGCGATAGTCGCGGTGCTGTAACCAACGAAAAATGGGCCTGATGGCCCATTTTTTTATTGCAGGAAAGGATTACTGACGCGCTCGTGGCCGAGGGTGGAAATCGGGCCATGGCCGGGAACAAACGTCACATCGTCACCCAGCGGCAGAAGTTTATCCTGGATGGCCGCGATTAGATCGCTGTGGCTGCCCTGCGGAAAATCGGTGCGCCCGACGCCACCGTTAAAAATCACATCACCTGAGATCAGCAGACGGCCAGCACGGTCAAAGAACACGATATGGCCAGGCGTATGCCCTGGACAGTGCAGCACTTCCAGCGTCACGTTGCCCAGCTGTACCGTTTCGCCCTCTTCCAGCCAGCGATCTGGCGTCAGCGGCGCGCACTCCGGCAAACCAAACATCCGGCTTTGAGTCGGCAGGTTATCGAGCCAGAAGGCATCGGCTGGCTGCGGCCCGACGATCGGCACCTGATAGTGCTGCGCCAGTTGGGCAGCAGCACCGACGTGATCGAGATGGCCGTGGGTCAGCAGGATTTGCGACGGCGTTAAGCCTCGCTCCGCCAGCACGGCAATAATGGTTTCGGCATCGCCGCCGGGATCAACCAGCGCAGCCTGTTGCGTCTCGTCATCCCAGATAACGGAACAGTTCTGTGAAAAGGCGGTGACCGGAATAATCAGGTAATTCATAGCGCTCCATGACCGACACACGCAGCGCTGCCGGTATCAGGACCAGTGCCTTGCAGGCCCGGTATCAATGTGTACGAAGTTGCTGCGCGGGTAATATCCTACACCACCGGCGCGCATAGATAACGCCGCTTTGCGAACATTGCTCAGAGAAATGCCCTCAATGTGGAAATCCATCGCCTGCCCTTTGGTGTGATAGCTGTGTTTAGCCACGCCAGGGCCCGATTCACGCAGCATATTATTGGTCGCCAGCGTACGGTAGCCGGAGATCAGCTGCACCGGTTTGCGCGTGTTGAGCAGCGTCTGCAAACGATAGAGCTGGTCAAACAGATGCGGATCGATGTGTTTAACCTGATTGGCGCGGTAATCGCGGAAGAAGTGGTTTAAGCGAGCTAACTCATCCTTGTCATAACTCTTACCGTTAAAAAACTCAGTTTTGAGGGTTTCACCGGTATGCATGTTACTGAGCGTTAATACCCGGGGGCGGGAGGTGGAAACTGACGCCAGCGCTGCACCCGGCAGCAGTGACAATCCAGCCGCTGCGCCACCCAGCAGCAATAAACGACGACGTTGAGAATCAAAATTAGCCATGAAGCGGGGTTACCTAATTTAAAACGATAAAAATATGTGCAAAAAGTACACAAGGCCGAACAGTAACCGCAGCCTGGAGAGCAGTCAACCCGCAATCTGTCACAGAATGCGCAAAACCGGTCTGAAATCAATTTTCCAGACCGGTCTTGCCATTTTCTTTGAGGGAAGGATAACAGGGAAATCAACGCTTAGAGCAGCAGCTGCCCCGCTTTGGTCAGCACCTGGCTGCCGGAGCGCGCCGGGTTATCATAATTGTAAATATCTGTACGATACTGCGGCTGGCCGTCGTCCGCCACCCAGGCCGTAAGGTAGTAGAGATTGACCGGAATACGATGGCGAATTGGCACGTAGCGCGTATCGCCCTGCTTCAGCGTGTCAGAGATACGGCTGTCGTTCCAGCCCGCGTCCTGCAACAGCAGATCGGCCAGTTCAGAAGCTTTGTTGACGCGCACGCAGCCGGAGCTGAGCGCGCGGATATCACGCTGGAACAGGCCATGATTCGGCGTGTCGTGCAGATAAATTGCGTCTGAACTCGGCATGTTGAATTTATAGCGGCCCAGCGAGTTGCTGGCACCCGGCGCCTGACGAATGCGATACGGGAAACTGGCGGCGGACACCATGTGCCAGTCAATCATCGACGGATCGATCACTTCCGCATCGGCGCTCCAGCCCGACAGCAGCGTGTAGCCGTGCTTATACAGATAGCTCGGATCCTGCTTCACCTTCGGCACGATATCCTGGCGCACCAGTGTGGTAGGCACGTTCCACGGTGGATTGAGCACCACATTGTTGAGCGCGCTGCGCATCAGCGGCGTTTTGCGGTCCGGACGACCGACAATCACCCGCGAGGACAGAATGGTATTGCCGTTGTTGTAGTAGGTCAGGGAATAGTTGGGAATATTCACCATGATGCCGTTGTGCATGTCATCCGGCAGCAGACGCAGACGCTGAATATTCAGCGCCAGCAGCGCCGCACGCATCTGCGGGGAAACATTCAGCCACTCGCGGGTACGCGGGCCGATGGCACCGTCGTCTGCCAGTCCCTGCCAGTGCTGGAAGCGTTTTACCCCCTCCACCAGCGTGTTGTCGTAGACATTATTGCTGGCCGCCGGGGTTAGCGTGCTGATGTTGCCGCTGGCCTGCGGTACCTGCGCCGGCAGATCGCTGACGCTGGTGGCCGACGGACTGACGGCCACGGGCTGATCGCTCTGACTCACCGGCTGCGGCGCCGTCGGGACGGCATCGTCGGCTGGCGTGGGCGTCGCGCTGTGCGTGCCGGTCAGCATCCCGGTGCGCTGCAGAATCTCACGCAGCGCCGGCACATCATCGCTGATCTGACCCGGGCGCAGCGTGCCCTTATCGCGCAGCTGCGGCCACGGCCGGTTATCGGTCAGCAATGCTTTTAACGCGCTGTGCATCGGTGCGTACTGCGGATGCTGCGGTTGCAGCGACACCACAAAGGCGCGGCTGCCGCCGCCGTTCACCGCGTTTTGCCACTGATTGATGGCGGAAAGTGACGGCATGGTCAGCTTGTACGGCACATTGCTGTACAGCCAGGTTTCGCCCTGGGTCGGTACGTTAGCGACAAACTGCAGATAGCCAAGCATGGCGTCGCTCAGCACCACGTCCCGCGCGAAGCCTTTGATATCCGGATTAGTGAGCAACTCTACCCAGCGGGTAAACTGCGGCTGTACGCCGGAGAGCGCCACTTCTGCCAGCTGCTGCTGGAAAGCCTGCACGGCGTCGCGATCCTGCCACAGCGGCGCCATGTTGCGTGCCGCATAGATGCCGGCGAGGCCGGGCAGATAAAAGGGTCGTTCGCTGGGGCTAAATGCCTGCTGAATTTGCTGCTGGCTGGCAGCCACTGACAGCGTGCTGTGCGGCAGCGCGCCGACGTCTGCCGCCTGGCTGATAGCCAGCGGTGCCGCCATCAGTGACAAACTGAGTGCTATTGCAGCACGATTAACTCTGCTCTTCTTGTTCAGCAACATCCCTGCCCCCTTCTTACCAAAGACACAGCATCCTGAAAACGCCGTGTACCGCCTGTACTCTTATGGTTGAGTATAAAATAAAAAACGGCATCCGCCTCGCAGGGCCGATGCCGTTTACAGATTAACCGCAGCCTGAATTTTTAACCAGATTTGCTGCTAGCTATTTTCAGTGGCCACGCCTGCGCCGGGATTTTCCTGTTTCACCGGCGTCGGATCGGCGGAAAAACCGCGCAGTCCGACCACGTGCACATGCTCCGTATTGTTAAAGACTTTACGTACCAGCTTATAAGTGGTGCCTTTTTCCGGACTGATATTCTCCGGCGCGGCAATCACCAGCTGCATTTCCAGACGCTCGCACAGTTCGAACAGCGTGGCGATGGAGCGCGCATCAAGACGCGCGGCTTCATCGAGGAACAGCAGGCGGCACGGTGAAATATCTTTACCGCGCAGACGCCGTGACTCCTCTTCCCAGCTCTGCACCACCATCACCAGAATCGACATGCCGGTACCGATCGCTTCACCGGTCGACAGCGCCCCGCTTTCGGCGCGCAGCCAGCCGTCTGAGCCGCGGTTCACTTCCACTTCCATCTCAAGGTAGTTGCGGTAGTCGAGCAGCTCTTCACCGATGGTCTGCGCCGTGCGCTGGCCCATATCAATCTGCGGATTGAGACGCTGATACAGCTTCGCCAGCGCTTCCGAGAACGTGAGGCGATTGCTGGTAAACAGATCCTGATGCTGTTCATGCTCTTCCGACAGCGTATCCAGCAGCATGGCGTGCGTTTCGCGTACGTTGACGTTCAGCCGCACGCTGCGCACCTGGCCAAAGCTCACCGCCTGCAGGCCCTGGTTCAGCTGACGGATGCGGTTCTGCTCGCGCTGAATGGTTTTGCGGATGATATTGGCCGCACTGCGCGAGCTGATCGCCAGCGTCTGCTCACGCGCCGTCAGCTCTTCGGTCAGGCGGTTCAGCTCAATCTCCATCTGCTCGATGGCTTCAACCGGATCGTCGGTACGAATAATGTCCTGACGGATACGTTCACGCAGATGCTGATAGACGGCGATAAAGAACTGAATCTTGCGCTCCGGCCGTTTTGGATCTTCCGACATGCGCAGCACATCGCGCAGGTGTTCATTATCCGCAACCGCCAGGCGCAGCGCACCGAGCGCCTTATCCGACATCGAGCGCAGCTCGTCACCGCTCAGGTAAGCCAGTTCGCGGCGATGCAGACGGCGCTCGACGCCGTTCTCTTTCACCAGGCGCAGCACGGTGCACCAGCCCGCTTTGGCGCTGACAACCTGCTCACGCATCAGATGATAATCGCGCTCCAGCTTGCGCAGTTTCTTCTGCAGGCTATCCATCTCGGCTTCGCAGAAGGTGAGCTGTTTCTCCAGCTGATTGCGACGCGCACGGTTGTGGCTGAGCGCCGTGTAGAGTTCGTCACGCCGGCTGCGTGCGCGCTCCTCGGCGCTGGCATCGGCGTGCACGCCAATATCCTGCATCTCCTGCTGCAACTCTTTCAGCATGTCGCGCTTGGCGTCGTACGAACTCTTCAGCGACGCCAGCACCTGGGAATACTGCGTCAGCTGCGCCTGATGTTCGCGCAGGCGTTCGCGCGCGCGGCTGCGTTCCCCTTCCGCCTGCTCCAGACGCTGGCGCAGTTTTTCGTTGAGATCGCTGTTACCGGTCAGCATGCCAGCCGAATCTTCATAGCTGAAGTGCGCGCGGCGCTGCACCACTTCGGTCAGGGCAAATGCCTGCTGACGCGCTTCGCGCTGCTGCTGCTGCGCCTGCTGATAATCACGCGTCAGCTGTTCGTGCTGCTGCGGATCGCTCTGCAGCACCGCCACCAGCGGCTCCAGTTTGCTGAGTTTCGCGCCGTGCTGATGCAGGAAGCGCGCGGCTTCCTGGGCTTCTTCCACCCGCTCACGAATCTCTTCGCAGCGGTCGGCCAGCGAGTCGTCAAGCAACAGGTTAACGCGCGGCAGCAGGCGGTTGAGCTGCGCCACGCCCTCTTTTGCCTGCTCGAACTGGGCACGCTGCTGCTGGTTGTCATTCTCGTGCTGCGCCAGCGCGCGCTCCAGCTCGCCCCGACGGCTGTTGAGCTGACGCATCTGCGCTTCCGGATCTTCGTCGAAGGCCACGGCCAGGTGGCTGCCGATAAAGCGGCTAAACGACTGATGCAGACGCTGGGTTTTCTGCACGTCAAATGACAGCGTGGCAAAACGTTCGGCCAGCTGGTCGCGCTCATTGTTCAACAGCTCCAGCTGATTTTCCCGCGCCGCGCGACCAAACAGCGGCACTTTCGGGAAGCGCGAATAACGCCACTGGCGCTCCGCCACTTTAACGACGACCGCATTTTCCAGCTCGTCAACGCTAAAGACGCTGTCATCAAACGACTGCGGATCGCCTTCGATCAGATAGAGATCTTCCGGACACTCTTCCAGGCCGTCGAGCATCTCGCGCACCAGCGACAGGTCCGGTACCACAATAGCGTGACGCGATGGGCCATACAGCGCGGAGAAGTACGGCGCATCATCCAGCGTCACGTCATCGTAAATTTCTGACAGCAGCACGCCGCCAAACCGTTCCGCCAGCTGAGTCAGGCGCGCATCTTCCGCGCCGCCCGGCTGGCTGAGTCGCGCAATCTGCTGCTCAACTTCACGCTTGCGCGCCGCCACTTCATCACGCTCAACGGTGGTTTCACGCTCGCGCTCCAGCAGCTGCTGCATATATTCGGTGATCTGCTGGCTGCTGCTCAGCGTCTGGCCGGTCTGCTCGCTCAGCTGGGTAAGAATCTCCTGCGCCGCCAGCCAGTGCGGTGCCCGCGCGGTCAGCGCAGTGATGCGCTCGCGCAGCTGCTCCAGCTCCTGGCGCATCAGCATGCGGCGTTCACCAGCGTCGGCCACGCTTTCGTTCAGCTGCTCTATCTGCGCTTCCAGTTCGCGCTGCAGGCCTTCCAGCGCGTCAGCGTCATAATGCTGGCCCTGACGTTTACAGAAGTCGGCCAGCAGACGTTCGGCGTCATGCTGCTCGCGCAGGCGGGTTTCCAGTTCGTTGAGACGCAGACGCAGCGAAGAGAGCTGTTCGGCATGATGGCGCTGGTTAGCGGCATCGCGCAGCAATTCGCGCCCGACCTGCCACGCATCCTGCCGGCTTACCTCGCCAGCAATACTGGTGACCAGCGCCAGCGCCTGTTCAAACTGGCTGTGCGCCGCTTCCGCCACGCTCAGCTTCTGCTCCAGGCGCAGCAGCCGTTCGGTGGCCTCTTCTTCGCGCGCCTGGAAGGTTTCCTGCCACTCTGCGGCGTTGTCGATGGTGAGGTCCGGCAGCTGGCACTGCGCCCGCGCTTTTTCCAGCGCCTGCAGCGCCTGCTGATACTGAATGGCGCGGGTTTGCTGCACATCAAGCGCCTGCTGAAAATCGGCCAGCTGGCTTTTCAGCTCGTCGACTTCAATTTCCGCCGCTTCAGCGCGCGCTTCGTTCTCTTCCTGCACCTCACGCGCTTCGGCCACCACTTCATTCTGCTCTTCAAGACGGTAGGTCAGCTCTTCCAGATCGGCGTCGTAACGCGCGATCTTCTCCTGCTGACGCATCGCTGTCTGGACCAGATTAAGGTGATCGCTCGCCGCCTGATAATCAGCTTCCAGATCGCTCTCTGCGCCGTTGTGCTCAGAAAGTTCGCGCGCCATTTCGATGTGACGATACTGTTCCGATGCCAGCTGATTGCGGCTGGTGAACAGCTCGTTACGCAGCTGCAGCGCACCGTCGAGATGGATGCGACGCTCGTTGGCGTGGCGCATGTAGTCGGCAGAAACGTAGCTGGTGGCTTCAGAGATCAGATGCTTAAACAGATCGCGGTCCGACTGCGTGACGCGAATCGCTTCCAGCGTCATGCGGTTTTCGCGCAGCGCCGCTTCCATATCCTGGAACGCTTTACGCACGCCGCCGTTTTCCGGCAGCAGGTAATCGCGCAGCGAGCGGGTAATGGCGCTGGAGATACCGCCATACAGCGAGGCTTCGATCAGACGGTAGAATTTGCTGCGATCGCCGGCGGTGCGCAGGCGACGCGGTACCACGCCGAGCTCAAACATCATGGCGTGGTAGTCCGTGACCGAGCTGAACTGGCGGAACTGCACGCCCTCCTGCGCTTCCACCCGCTCCTTCACTTCTGCCAGCGGCAGCACGCGCGCCTGACGGCTGCCGAGAATTTCGGTCAGCATATCGGTTGGCAGCGTATCGGTCGGCAGGCCGTGAATACTGAACGGCTTGATGTCGACTTTCTTATCGCGTCCGGCCACCTGCTGCAGGCGCACGCCAGCCACCACGCGCTGATGCCGCGAGTTGACCACGTCCAGCACCGCATAGCAGACGCCCGCGCGCAGTTTGCCGTGCAGGCCCTTGTCGCGCGAGCCGGATGTGGCACCGGCTTCAGTGGTGTTACGGAAATGCAGCAGGGTTAAGTCCGGAATCAGTGCCGTAACAAACGCCGCCATGGTGGTCGATTTACCAGCACCGTTACCGCCGGACAGCGTGGTGACCAGCTCATCCAGATCAAAGGTGCGGGCAAAGAAACCGTTCCAGTTGATCAGCGTGAGCGATCGAAATTTACCGCGTTCAATCATGCCTGTTCATCCTCCGCGCGCTCGCTCGCGTCGTGTTCGCTGTCATTTTCTGCCTCGTCGCTCTCA
The DNA here is from genome assembly GCF_004916815.1 of Pantoea sp. R102. NCBI lineage: Bacteria > Pseudomonadati > Pseudomonadota > Gammaproteobacteria > Enterobacterales > Erwiniaceae > Pantoea > Pantoea sp. R102. The sequence continues at coordinate 37,228 of NZ_SDFT01000052.1, read as the reverse complement.
CTGGCGACCGGTGCGTTCTCCAGCGTCATCGCTTCACCGTCACGAATCAGGCGCAGCTGCGCTTCACGTGCGTCGTCACCGCTGCGCACATCCGCACCAAAGCGGAAAACGGACTCCATGATGCGGAATTTGCTGCTGTCGTTGCCCATAAACCACACCATGCCGAGACGGCGCAGACGGCTGAGCGACGCACGCATCTTCTCCTGCAGTTTGGCGCGATCCAGGTCCGACCCGGTGGAGCGCTGGTTAACCAGCTTCAGCAGCCTGTTTTCATCCGCCAGCGACAGCAGCTCGTCGTACAGCTCCTGCTGGGTGAAAATGCCCTCATTGGCCAGCCGCTCCGGGCTCAGGTAGAGATAACAGAGAATTTTACCCACCATCATGTCGAGCTCGGACAGCACCGAGCGCGGGATCAGCGTGGTTGAGCGCGGACGCAGATAGAAAAAACCTTCCGGCGCGCGGATCAGCTCGACGTTGTAGCGCGCATAAAACTCTTCCAGAAACGGCTGGTAATCCATCAGAAAAGCGTGATTATCCAGCTCTTCAATACCAATGTGGCGGCCGGCGCGTAACTGGCTATCGAGCGCGGGAAAAATCGGGTTTGCCAGTGCCAGCGCCAGTTTGACCGGCATCACTTGTTCAATATTTGTCGATGACATGTGCCTGCACCTTGGCTCCGTAATCATTGATGGTCTGCCATTCCGCAGGCAGACCGGCTAAATCGGCTTCGGCCACGCCGAGTCGCACCGCCTGATCGATGACGATGCGTGCGAGGTCGAAGTGGCGCGCGCGGGGATACTGCGCCAGATAGTCACGCATCACCGTGGCGAGATGCAGCGGCTTCTGCTGCTGCTTGTAAATCTGCAGCGCTTCTTCAATCATCGCCGCCAGCTGCTCGCGGATTTCGTTAAACTCTTCGTACTCCATCTCCGGCGGCAGCTCGCCCATCACCTCGTCGTTACGCAGCGTCATCTCTTCATCGCGCATGTCATACAGACGGTCGGCATTGGCGTAGGTCAGCGCCCACGGCTGATCGAAATAGTTCTGCACCGACTGGCGTAAACGCTGCGCGAACACGCGGTTTTTATCCATGTCGATGGCGGTACGAATAAATTTGTGCACGTGGCGGTCGTAACCGATCCACAGATCGATGGCCTGCTGGCCCCAGCTGATAATGCGATCGAGCTTGTTTTGCAGGTCAAATACCAGCTTGTCGACGAAGCCCAGATCCGGGCTGCTCAGCGTGGCGTCCTGAATCCGCAGCAGATTAGCCTGCAGCTTGTCGCCTGCCGCTTCCAGCGTATCTTGCAGTTCACGCAGCGTGCCGGAGGTCTCCGACAGCAGCAGCTCACAGCTGGAGATGGCCGCGCGCCAGTCTTTATTCAGCAGATCGGCGATATCGCTTTTCACCGCCTGCTGCTGTTCGTCCATCAGGCGCTGCGTCATGTCGATGCTGTCGAAGATTTCCGCGACCGAATATTTCAGCGGCGCAAAGACGTTACGGTGCCAGTGAAACTCGTCGCCATCTTCCTCGGCGGCGTCGGCGGCGCGCTTCAGCTCCTGCGCAACAATCGACAGCTGCATCGACAGGCGCAGCGTGGAAAATTCGCGCTGGCGGATGTAATAGTCGGTGATGCCGATCGCCAGTGGCGTCAGACGATAGATGGCGTGACCTTCGGTCAGCTCGCTGGTAAAACGGTTAAGCAGGCGCTGACGCACCATGTCGTTGATGGCGTTGTTGGCACGGACCTGAATGGTTTCGTGGGTTTGTTCAAATGCTTTGCTGACGTGACGAAAGGCGTCAATCAGCTCACCTTCACTCATCTCGCCGTCCATGCGCTCCCCATTGAGGGTGGCGATGGCCAGCAAAAACGCCAGACGTTCTACCGGCAGCGCAAGGGAAAAGTCATTCTTGCGCGCCCATGCCACCAGTTCGGGGACCGTCTGGGAAAATTCGCTCATAGTTGATCCTTCTACCTGGGTTTGCGCGCAGTCACGTGGATATAGCGCCCTAAGCTCAAAAAGGGCTCCTGACGACAGTAGCGCCGTTCCATCTCAATAATTTCCTCAACGCTCTTCCCGGCGCCGGGCTGCGGCTTCATGTAGTCACTGAACACGCGGATACCGGCACGCTGCTCGGTGATAAATCCGCACTGCGTCAGCCAGCGCTGTACATCGTCAGGATCGCGGGGGAAATCCGGCGACAGCGTGCGTTTTTTGCGCTTGTTCATGTTGGCGCGCAGATAGCCGAAATTGCCGAGCGTCAGGGTGCGGAACGTCAGGCCGTGCGCGTTATAAAACATCAGCGACAGCACACCACCGGGTTTCAGCGTATGCCACAGCGCCTGCAGCACCGCCAGCGGATCCGCCACCCACTCAAGCACAGCGTGAAACAATACCAGATCCACCGGCTTATCCAAATGTTCGCCAACCTGCTGCGCGCTAATTTGTTTGAATTGCATGTTGTGGCTCACACCTGCGCTGTGCGCATGGGCGGCGGCCAGCTTAAGCATCTCGCCCGACAGGTCGCACAGCAGTACCTGATGTCCCTGCGCAGCAAGACCGCTGGAGATCTGACCGACGCCACCACCGGCATCCAGCACCCTCAGCGGGCCGGCGGGCAGCGTCGGCAGAATGGCGTTCAACTCATCCCAGATGATCGCCTGACGCACCTGGCCTTTACGGGTGCCATAAATATTTTGCGAGAATTTATCCGCCAGATCGTCAAAGTTACGATCCTGCATGGTGATGGCTCCGCTTTGATGCATTCAACTTGTGCTATTTTGTCACAGGCTCGACAAGAATGAACCTTTCATGCCGCAGTAACTGTCTGGCTGCTGTTTTTTCGGACAAAAGGAGACGTTTTCGATGTTTTTTGCCTTAAAAAAATGGATTGGCGCGATGCTACTGCCTTTGCCATTGCTGTTAACGCTTATGGCGGCAGGACTTTTACTGCTCTGGTTCAGCCGCTGGCAAAAAAGCGGCAAAATCCTTATCTCATTGAGCTGGCTGATGCTGTTACTGCTGAGTCTGCAACCGGTGGCCGATCGGCTGCTGGCCCCGCTGGAAAACCAGTATGCCACGTGGAATGGCAGCGAGCCGGTGGACTATATCGTGGTGCTGGGCGGGGGTTACACCTATAACCGGCAGTGGGCACCAAGCTCCAACCTGCTGAACAACAGCCTGCCGCGCGTGACCGAAGGCGTTCGCCAGTGGCGACGCTATCCTCAGGCCAAAATGATCTTCACCGGTGCCGCTGCGGGCTACAATCCGCGCAGTAACGCCAGCGTTGCCGCCGACGTGGCGCGCAGCCTTGGCGTGCCCGACGATGCCATCATCGTGCTGGATCAGCCGCATGACACCGGCGAAGAAGCGCTGGCGGTGAAGCAGACCATCGGGCAGCATCCGTTTCTGCTGGTGACGTCTGCCAACCATCTGCCACGCGCCATGCACTTTTTCCAGAGCGCCGGCCTGAATCCGCTACCGGCACCGGCTAACCAGCTGGCGATCACCTCACCGATCAGCGTCTGGGATCGCACGCTGCCCTCGCCGCTGTGGCTCAGCCATAGCCAGCGCGCGGTGTACGAAACGCTGGGGCTGATCTGGCAGCGGCTGCGCGGCAGTGGCGAACCTTCAGCCGAGCCAGGGGAGTAGCTGAGCGCGGGCATGGTCAAAGCGCGGCCGGTCAAACTGGCCGCTGCTGACCAGCGTGTCAACGCAATCCCACAGCTGATAGAGCCAGCGGCGCCAGACGAAACCGTCATCCACCGGCGCACGCTGTAAATAGTGCTGCAGCAGCGATGCTTCAGCACCGTTTTCCGCCAGGCGCATCAGCTCATACTCACGCGGTGCCCACAAAATGGTGCCCGGCTGGGTCATCGCCACCAGCTGATCGCTGTGCGGGTCTTTCAGCATACTGGCGAGACGCAGATTGCCGTGCATTAGCACGCACGGGTCGTCAAAGCCGGCAAACAACTGCGCCAGCTGTTCGCGGCTGCGAAACAGAATCTGACGATCGGCGTGGGTAAATCCGGGGGGCGACAGATAGCCCAGCGTGGACCACAGCACTTCCACCCGCTGGCGATACCATGCCGGCCAGCGATTTTCCTGCACGCTGTCAACGCTGCCGACCAGGCCATGGCTGTCAATGCGATGCCACGCCAGCAGCCCTTCGACAATCTGTTCACACAGCTGCTCCCAGCGCGCTGCCGTGCGCGCCGGCGCTTCGGCCGATACGCCATTTAAGCGCGCCAGCAGCAGCATTTCATGCGCCGGTGGTTGCTGACTCAAAACCAGGCCGTACACCGTGGGCAGCGTAATCAGCCCTTCATGCGCCAGCATGGTGAGTTTTTTCGCTTCGAGCGCGGCGCGTCCCTGATGACGAAAATATTTGGCCACCAGCGGCATCGGCTTGCCGTGGTCATCATAGAGGGCGTAAAGACGCGATTGTGCCTGTTCGCTGATGGTTTCCAGCCGGCTGACGCCTTCGCCCAGCACCAGCGCCAGTTCTGCACGGAGTTGTTCCATGGAAGAGTCCTCCGGAGTTAACTCATTGCACCATCCTGGAGGTCATGACGGCGCGAAACTTAGCGCCAGATCAAACTTTGCGGCCAGCCGGGTCGCTGGCCGCTGACGATTATGCCTGCATCGCTTCACGCACGCGCAGCAGATCGTCCGGCGTATCCACACCGACGCTCGGCACGGTGGCCGCTACCGCCACGTGAATCTTTTCGCCGTACCACAGCACGCGCAGCTGCTCCAGCAACTCGATCTGCTCCAGCGCACAGGGTTGCCATGCCACATAGCGACGGATGAAACCGGCGCGATAGGCGTAGATACCGATGTGGCGCAGCAGCGTATCGCCAATCTGCTCACGCGACTGCGCGTAACGTTCGCGATCCCACGGAATGGTCGCACGTGAAAAATAGAGCGCATAACCGCTGGCATCGGTGACCACTTTTACCGCGTTGGGATTGAACGCCTCTTCTGCCTCGTGAATCGGTACCGCCAGCGTGGCCATGCCGGCATCCGCCTGGGCCAGATTGTCCGCGACCTGACGCACAATCTCGGCCGGAATCATCGGCTCGTCGCCCTGCACGTTCACGATGATGGTATCGTCAGCAAACTGATACTTTTCAATCACCTCGGCCAGACGCTCGGTACCAGATTGGTGGTCGGCACGCGTAATGCAGACTTCCCCGCCGGCAGCGGTCACCGCCGCCGCCACGTCAGGATGATCGGTGGCCACAATCACCCGCTCAGCACCGGACTCGCGTGCACGCTCCATCACGTGCACCACCATCGGTTTACCGTGAATATCCAGCAGCGGTTTGCCCGGCAGGCGCGTGGAGGCGTAGCGTGCCGGAATAATCGCCACGAAACTCATGGATGAATCTCTTCAACGGACAGGGTGCGCGCTTCTACTTCCAGCAATACCGGAATACCGTCACGCACCGGGAACGCCAGGCCGTCGGGTTTGCAGATCAACTCCTGCTGCTCTTTGTTGTAATACAGTTTTCCGTTGCAGACCGGACAGGCCACAATCTCAAGTAAACGGTGATCCATACTTTTCTCCTTTCAGGACCGATACGTCAGAGGATTAGCATACCATAGCGCAATCAGGGACGGCGCGCCGCCATCGGCTTATATGCTGACGTGCCAGTGCGTGGACCAGGCGGCCCGCAGCGCATCAGGCGCGTTTTCCAGCACCACTTCGCTGGCGCCCTGCCAGGCGGCGAAGCGGTTAATGGCTTTATGCACATCGGCGAGAAACTGCTGGCTCACGCGCACGCCGGGCTCCAGCCAGAAGGCCCGCAGAATCAGGCGCTGCGCCTGGCGATCCATTTTGGCATCGACGCGCCCTTTCAGTGCGCCGCGGTGCAGCAGCGGCAGGACAAAATAGCCGTATTTGCGTTTGTGCTCTGGCGTGTAGCACTCGATGCGGTAGTCAAAATTAAACAACTCAAGCGCGCGGCGGCGATCCCATACCACTGGATCAAACGGTGACAGCAGCGCGCTGTGTGTGGCGCCCTGCGGCTGTGCCAGCTGCGGCAGCAGCGTATGGTGCAGCCACATCTCGCCCAGTTGCTCAACCTCAACGCGCTGAATCACTCCCTGCTCAGCGGCCTGCGCCAGCCAGAGTGCAATGGGCGCGCGTTTCAGCCGGTAGTAATCGGCCAGCCTGCTGGCGCGGAAAATGCCGAGGCTGCGCGCGCTGTGATCCAGCATCTGCATCACCGCCTCGTTCTCGCTCAGCGCATGCTGCTCGTCGCGCCAGTGCGGCATCACCCGGCTACGCAGATCGTAGACACGCTGGAAGTTACGGCGCCCGACAACCATCAGTTCACCGGCGCTAAACAGGTTCTCCAGATGTCGCTTGTGCGGCTTCCACGCCCACCAGCCGGGTTTAGTGTGCTTGTCACTGGCAAAATCAGCGGCGCGAACCGGACCGGTGGCGGCGATATGTTGCAGCAGATCGGCGATTTCCTGCTGATGCTGATCCACCCATTGCTGATTGTATTTCCAGCCCAGGCGCTGCGGAGCCAGCATGCGGTGACGCAGCAGCGGATAATCTTCAAAAGGGATAAAACAGGCTTCATGCGCCCAGTATTCAAACAGCGCGCCCGCCGCCAGCGTTTGCTCAAGCCACTCAGCAGGAAAAGCGCCCAGCCGGCTGAACAGCACCAGATACGGACTGCGCGCGACTACATTAATGGTATCGATTTGCAGCAGCGACATCTGCCGCACACAGGCGTGAATATCGGCAAAACGCGCCTGACGGCGCGGCGGGCGTAGCAGGCCCTGGGCAGAGAGGTGCAGATTGCGGGCGGTTTGCAGAGAGAGGGAATGCGTGCTGGTCATTGCGTCGTCCCTTTGAATGGTTAGCGCGACCGGGCGTCGCGCGCAGCCGTACAGAGTTGAGTCAGATCGGCCAGCAATGCGGCCAGCGGCGCGCCCGCCAGATGCGCATCCACCGGCAGATACCACCAGTTAGCGCGGGCAAAATGGCGGCATTTGACCGCATCTTTTTCCGTCATCAGCAGGCACTGTGCATCCTGAGTCAGGCTGCGTAACTCTTCTTCGCTGTAAGCGTGGTGGTCGGCAAAGGCTATCTCTGCCACCGGCTGCACGCCCTGCTGCTGCAGCGTAGTGAAGAAACGCGGCGGATGACCGATGCCGGCCATCGCGACAATTGGCGGCAGCTGCGTCAGCGCAGCCTGTTCGCCGGTCAGCAGATTGACCGCCAGACCCGGCTGCAGCGTCATGGCGATCTCGCCAGCCTGCGCGCTGCCCCCGTTGACTACCACGGCATCAACCTGCTCCAGCCGCGATTCGCGTTCACGCATCGGTCCGGCCGGTAACCACCAGCCGTTGCCAAAGCGACGCACGCCATCCACCACCACGATTTCGCGATCGCGCTCTAACGCATAGTGCTGCAGGCCATCATCCGTCACAATCACATCCAGCGGATGCGCCGCCAGCAGGGCCTCGATTGCCAGCCGGCGCTGCGGTGCCACTGCGACCGGCACCTGGGTGCGCTGGGCGATCAGCACCGGTTCATCACCAGCCTGTTCCGTCGCGCTATCCTGATTGACCAGCAGCGGATAGCATTCCGCTTTACCGCCGTAACCGCGCGACACCACACCCGGACGCAGCCCCTGCTGTTGCAGCGCCTGCACCAGCCAAATCACCAGCGGTGTTTTACCGTTGCCGCCTGCGGTCAGGTTGCCAACGACAATGACCGGACAGGGCGCGCGCCAGCGGGTACGCCAGCCGCGCTGATAGCTCAGGCGAATCAGCCAGGTGATAGCGCCATACAGCAGACTCAGCGGCCACAACAGCAGCCACAGCGGCGAGCGTCCGCTCCAGATACGTTCAATCATTGACCGAACTGCAGTTTGTGCAGCTGCGCGTAAGCGCCTTTCTGCGCCAGCAGCACCTCATGGGTGCCGCGCTCTACGATACGCCCATCCTCGACCACCACGATTTCGTCGGCCTTTTCAATGGTGGAAAGACGGTGCGCAATCACCAGCGACGTGCGGTTCTTCTGCAGCTCGTCCAGCGCCGACTGGATGGCGCGTTCGGATTCGGTATCCAGCGCCGAAGTGGCTTCATCGAGAATCAAAATCGGGCAGTCACGCAGCAGCGCACGGGCAATGGCGATACGCTGACGCTGGCCGCCAGACAGCAGCACGCCGTTTTCACCAATGACCGTATCGAGACCGTTATCCATCTTGTTGATGAAGTCCATGGCGTGCGCCATGGTCGCCGCCTGCTCGATTTGCTCGCGGGTGTATTCACCGTTGCGTGCATAAGCGATGTTATTGGCGATGGTGTCATTGAACAGATGGACATTCTGCGAGACCAGCGCCACCTGATTACGCAGCGAGCGCAGGGTGTATTCCCGCAGGTCGTGGCCATCCAGCAGAATCTCGCCCTCGTTGATATCGTAAAAACGCGTCAGCAGGCTGGCCATGGTGGATTTACCCGAGCCGGAGCGGCCCACCAGCGCCACGGTTTTACCCGCGGGCAGCGTGAGATTAATATCACGCAGCGCCGGAATGTCGCGGCCCGGATAGGTAAAGGTCACGTTGCGGAATTCAACGTCCCCTTTTGCACGCGTGATTTCGCGCTTGCCGTTGTCGATCTCCTGCTCGCTGTCCAGAATAGTGAACAGCGTCTGACAGGCCGCCATGCCGCGCTGGAACTGGGCGTTGACGTTGGTCAGCGATTTCAGCGGGCGCATCAGGGCGATCATCGACGAGAACACCACGGTAATGGTCCCGGCAGTCAGGGTATCCATCACGCTCGGGAAGCTGGCCGCATACAGCACAAAAGCCAGCGCCAGCGACGCGATCAGCTGGATCACCGGATCGGAAATCGAAGAGGCCGAAACCAGTTTCATCCCCTGCTGGCGCATTTTGTTGCTCACCTGCGAGAAACGCTCGGCTTCCACTTCCTGTCCGCCAAAAATCAGTACTTCTTTATGCCCTTTCAGCATCTGCTCAGCACTGGTGGTCACCTGCCCCATGGTGTTCTGCATATTCTTACTGATGCTGCGGAAACGCTTGGATACGGTGCGGATGGCAAAAGAGACCAGCGGCGCCAGCAGGATCAGAATCAGTGACAGCTGCCAGCTGTAGTAGAACATCATGATGAACAGGCCAATGATCGATGCGCCTTCGCGTACCACCGTCACCAGCGCGCTGGAGGAGGAAGAGGCCACCTGTTCAGAATCGTAGGTGATCCGCGACAGCAGCGTACCGGTAGACTGCTGGTCAAAGAATGCAACCGGCATGCCCATCATGTGCCCGAACAGGCGACGGCGCATATTCATCACCACATTGCCGGAGACCCATGAGATGCAGTAACTGGAGATATAACTGGTTACGCCGCGGATCAGCATCAGGCCGATGACTGCCAGCGGCATCCACAGCAGAACGGATTTGTCGGCTTTGCCGAAACCATCATCCAGTAAAGGTTTCAACAGGGAGAGCATTAGGGTGTCGCCTGCCGCATTGAGTATCAGCGCCACGGCGGACACAATCAGGCCAGCCTTGTGCGGTGCAATCATCGGCCAGAGTCGGCGAAATGTCTGCCACGTTGAGAGGTCTTTGTCTTGATGCATTATTTATTCACGCTGTTTGAAATAGCCGCTCATTCTACCTGGAATCGTGTTTGACGCCAAACCACTGATGATACCAGCGGGGGATTATTTGCTCTCTTAACCCCTTAATCTGCCAGCGACCCTGCCGTATCGCGATGTGAATCTGGCCTGATTGCGCAGTGTCATACCAGCGATAGCCCTGCTCACGGTAACGCTGGACCACGGCGACGGCGGGCATACGCCAGGCGTTATAGCGCGCCAGCGAAGCCAGCGCCGCCTGCCCGGCAACACTCCGTAACAGTAAAGGGCCGGAGGAGCTCCGACTGCCATGATGGGGCACCTGGATAACAGTGGACTGCAAGCCGCCCTTTTCCAGGGCGACCAGCTTGCGCTCCGCCTCCAGCTCGATGTCCCCGGTCAGTAACAGGCTGAACTGACCATCATCCACACGCACCACGCAGGAGTCGTTATTTTGCCCGGCAGTCTGCGCGCGCGGCGGCCATAGCGCGTGAAAGTGCAAACGCCCCCACTGCCACTGCTGGCCGCGATAGCACGGCAGATGCTCGGGCTCGCCGAGCGCGCTGCGTACCCGCAGACCAGGCTGCGCCTGTTGCAGCGCGGCTAATCCACCACGGTGATCGAGATGCTTGTGGCTCAGGATCACCCCTTGCAGTTGGCGCCCGGTGTAGTGCAGCCAGGGTAACAAAACTCGCCCGCCTGCATTGTCCTCTGCCCAGCCGGGTCCGCTGTCATACAGCATCACCTGATTTCCCTGACTGATCGCCACCGCCAGACCATGTCCGACATCGATCATGTCAATCTGCCAGTCATCCTGCTGGGCATTGCTGCGCCAGAACCACAGCGATAGCAACAGCGCGCAGCAGGGCATCAGCGCCTTCGCGAGCAAGCCGCTGCGCCACAGCGCCAGCCCGGCCCAGAGCAGCAGCACCGCCGGCAGCGTATCGCTCCAGCGCCACCAGCCGGCGGGCAGCCACGCCAGCCCCTGCATCACCAGGCTGACCGACAGATCGGCCAGCTGCCATAGCGGAACGGTGATTGCAGGCAGCGGCAACAGCATCGCCAGCAGAATCAAAGGCACGGTAATCAGCGACACTACCGGCACCGCCAGCAGGTTGGCCACTAGCGCGCTCAGGCTGAGCCCGTGGAACAGAAAGATCTGCAGCGGCGCCATCAGAATCATCATGCCCAATTGCAGGTGCAGCAGTCGCAGCATTAGCCAGCGACGCGGCTGACGGAAACGTGGCGGCAGAGGAAACCACTGAAACCACAGTATCAGCATCGCCACGGCCAGCGCCGACAGCCAGAAGCTCTCTGACAGCACCGTCAGCGGATCAAGCCATAACAAACTCCCCACGCAGAGCGCCCACACCTGCCAGTTGCTCAGCTGCCAGCCAGCTATACGCGTCGCCAGCCACAGTGTTAACGCCAGCATCGCGCGCTGTGCCGGCGGATGACTGCCGGAGATCCAGCAATAGGCTGCCGCTGTTAACCCGCTGATCAGCAGCGGCATCAGATAGCCGATTTGCCTGGCAGGTAACACTAACTGAATGACGCGCGCCAGTAGCCAGCCTACGCTGGCCGCCAGCGCGATATGCATGCCGGAGATGGCCATCAGGTGTGCGGTACCGGTTTCGCGCAGCAAGGCTCGCTGGGCCGGGGTCATCGCATCACGCACGCCAAAGGCCAGTGCCTGTATTATTGCGGGCTGCGTTAACCCGGTGAAACGCGCCAGGTGATGATCGATAAAACGCGTCCGCCAGCTGCAGCGCAGAGACTCAGCCTGCTGGCTGACAATACGCCCCTGCAGCGCGCTGTGGTTAGCAATGGCAAAACGTTGCAGATCAAATTCGCCCTCGTTGAGCCGGGCGTGCACCGCGCGTAGCCGCAGCTGCATCTGCCAGCGCTGTCCGGCACACCAGGCGACCTCATCGCTGACATTACGCAGCGTGACAAACAACGGTGGAAAGACGTAGCGGTCACCTGTCCGGATTATCTGCGCCGTGAGCTGGTTCTTCGCGGGATTCACTGCAGTTATCTGAAGCGTGGCCGCCACCGGTGCCATGGTCAGTTGCTCGAGGGTATCGACCGTCTGACGCGCCTCGATCAGTGCCCAGCTCAACAGCAGCAAGCCCAGTCCGGCGTAGCGCAAAAGCATTACTGATGTATACTCCAGCAACAGTGCGCTTATTAACAGCAGCACAATGGTGCTGTAAGCAGGGATGTGCGGCAGCATACCCAGCGGCAGCGCCGCGAGGAGCATCATTCTGGCTACCACTATTATTGTCACGCGCACGCCCTCTTCTGTCATTGCCGCGGATTGTGCGCGCTGGCAGAGGCAAAAGCATGTGGCTAAATGTCGATTTCAGAGAGGGATTACGCGCAGTTTATGGTGGTTGCAGGAAATGAACAGCAACATGGAAGCAGGATCGCAAACCTGAATGCGAGGCAAAAAAAAACGACACCTGCAGGTGTCGTTTTTATCGTTCGGTAACGGCTTAGCCGTAGATATTTGCACGGTCACGCAATTCTTTGCCTGGCTTGAAGTGGGGAACGTATTTACCTTCCAGTTCCACTTTGTCACCCGTTTTCGGGTTACGACCAGTGCGCGGTGCGCGGTAGTGCAAAGAAAAGCTGCCGAATCCCCGGATTTCAATGCGCTCGCCCTGGGCCAGCGTAGTGGCCATGTGCTCGAGCATCTCTTTGACCGCATCCTCAACGACTTTCGCCGGGATATGAGTATGCTGGCCAGCAAGTCTTTCAATCAGTTCTGACTTGGTCATGTAACCTCCGGTTAATCCCTGTTTGGAAAGGTATGACAGCTTTTACCGAAACCGGACGATTTTCACCGTCCGGTGCTTCGGGTCGATTACTCGCCTTTAGCCGCTTTGAACGCTTCAGCCATTGCGTTAGAGAAGTTGCCATCTTCCTGTTTGGTGTTAACAGTGTTGATAGCTTCTTTCTCGTCAGCCTGGTCTTTAGCACGAACAGACAGGCTCACAACGCGGTTCTTACGGTCAACGCCGGTGAATTTCGCTTCAACGTCGTCACCTACGCTCAGAACCTGAGTGGCGTCTTCGATGCGGTCCAGAGAAGCTTCAGAAGCGCGCAGGTAACCTTCTACGCCGTCAGCTAATTCTACTGTAGCACCTTTAGCGTCAACTGCAGTGACTTTACCCGTCACGATTGCGCCTTTCTTGTTCAGGGTGATGTAGTTGTTGAATGGATCTTCAGCCAGCTGCTTCACGCCCAGAGAAATACGCTCACGCTCTGCGTCAACCTGCAGTACAACGGCAGCGATTTCGTCGCCTTTCTTGTACTCACGAACGGCTTCTTCGCCAGTCGCGTTCCAGGAGATGTCAGACAGGTGAACCAGACCGTCGATGCCACCGTCCAGGCCGATGAAGATACCGAAGTCAGTGATTGACTTGATTTTACCTTCAACGCGATCGCCTTTGTTGTGGGTCTCTGCGAACTGCTGCCATGGGTTAGATTTGCACTGCTTCAGACCCAGGGAGATACGACGACGCTCTTCGTCGATGTCCAGAACCATAACTTCAACCACATCACCTACGTTGACAACTTTAGATGGGTGGATGTTTTTGTTGGTCCAGTCCATTTCAGACACGTGTACCAGGCCTTCAACGCCTTCTTCGATTTCAACGAAGCAGCCGTAGTCAGTCAGGTTGGTCACGCGACCGGTCAGTTTGGTACCTTCCGGATAACGCTTAGCGATAGCAACCCATGGATCTTCGCCCAGCTGTTTCAGGCCCAGAGATACACGAGTACGCTCGCGGTCGAACTTCAGCACTTTAACAGTGATTTCGTCGCCCACGTTGACGATTTCGCTTGGATGCTTAACGCGCTTCCACGCCATATCGGTGATGTGCAGCAGACCGTCAACGCCACCCAGGTCAACGAATGCGCCGTAGTCAGTGAGGTTCTTAACGATACCTTTGACTTCCATGCCTTCCTGCAGGTTTTCCAGCAGCTGATCGCGCTCAGCGCTGTTTTCAGATTCGATAACCGCGCGGCGAGAAACCACAACGTTGTTACGCTTCTGATCAAGCTTGATTACTTTGAATTCAAGCTCTTTGCCTTCCAGGTGCAGAGTGTCGCGGACCGGACGAACGTCAACCAGTGAACCTGGCAGGAACGCACGAATACCGTTCAGCTCAACTGTGAAGCCACCTTTAACTTTGCCGTTGATAACACCGGTAACAGTTTCAGCGTCTTCGTAAGCTTTTTCCAGCGTGATCCAAGCTTCGTGACGTTTAGCTTTCTCACGGGACAGCAGGGTTTCACCGAAGCCGTCTTCTACTGCATCCAGAGCAACGTCAACTTCGTCGCCCACCTGGATTTCCAGTTCGCCGGCTGCGTTCTTGAACTGTTCTGCAGGGATAGCAGATTCAGATTTCAGACCCGCATCAACCAGCACGACGTCTTTGTCGATAGCAACAACGACGCCACGAACGATGGAACCCGGACGGGTTTCGATTTCTTTCAGGGACTCTTCAAAGAGTTGAGCAAAAGATTCAGTCATATTGATAATCTTAGGATTCTTCAATTTAACGTCCACCTGACGTCATTGTCGGATGGGGTTGTTTCACATGCCCTGCACCGCTTCCCTGGCACAGGGTTACTACAATTCGGTCGCCGAAAAGATTAAATGCCCAGCTTCTGGCGGGCATAATCTAGTGCCTTTTCAATCACTTGTTCAATGGTCATGCTGGTTGAATCCAGCACCAGAGCATCAGCGGCTGGCACTAAAGGCGCGATGGCGCGATTACGATCGCGGTCGTCGCGTTCCTTTATCTCGGATAAAAGGCGATCAAAGTTAACACTAAAGCCCTTTTCCTGCAACTGTAGCATACGGCGATGCGCACGCTCTTCGGAGCTGGCATCGAGGAAAATTTTAACGGGCGCGTCCGGGAAAACCACGGTGCCCATATCACGTCCATCGGCGATTAAACCCGGCTCCTCGCGGAAAGCACGCTGTCGGCGCAGCAAGGCTTCACGCACGCGCGGAAATGCCGCCACGCGCGACGCCGTATTGCTCACTTCCTGGGTGCGGATTTCGCCGGTGACATCCTCACCTTCCAGCACTACCTGCATTTCACCGTCTACCGACAGAAAACGCACGTCAAGGTGCGCCGCCATGGGCACCAGCGCTTCTTCCGACTCGATATCCACCTGATGATGCAGCGCGGCCAGAGCCAGTACGCGATAAATAGCCCCTGAATCCAGCAGGTGCCACTGCAACGACTCCGCCATCGCTTTACATAAAGTCCCTTTACCCGCGCCGCTTGGGCCATCAATGGTAATTACCGGGGCGATTGCCGTCATTGTTCTCTCCTGTTGCTGCGTGCTGATGATCAGCCTTCTTGGCTGTCTGGATTGCGCGGCATTATACGCTGCCCGCGTCCGCTTGGTTACCCTTTAGCGTAGACAGCGCCAGAAATTTCGACAGTTTCAGAACAATTTCCCGCCAGTGAGGCCAGCAGAGGGTTCAGAAGCCCGGCACAGCGGTGCCGGGCGGGTGGATTAGGATGTGTGGCTGATTTTTGCCAGCTGCTGGAAGTAATCCGGGAAGGTTTTTGCCGTGCAGCCGGGATCGAGAATGGTTACCGGCGTGTCAGACAGCGCAACCAGCGAGAAACACATCGCCATACGATGATCGTTGTACGTGCCGATATCGGCGTGCTGTAGCTGCGCAGGCGGTGTGACCCGAATAAAATCGTGCCCCTCTTCCACTTCCGCCCCGACTTTACGCAACTCGGTCGCCATGGCCGCCAGGCGATCGGTCTCCTTTACGCGCCAGTTATAGATGTTGCGCATCAGCGTGGTGCCTTCGGCAAACAGCGCGGTGGTAGCGATTGTCATTGCCGCATCCGGAATATGGTTCATGTCCATATCAATGGCGTTCAGCGCACCGCGCGTGCAGGCAATATAATCGTCGCCCCACTCAATCACCGCTCCCATCTTCTCCAGCACGTCGGCAAAACGGATGTCGCCCTGCACACTGTTGCGGCCAATCCCGGTAACCCGCACCGTGCCGCCGCGAATTGCCGCAGCGGCAAGGAAATAGGACGCTGACGACGCATCGCCTTCCACCAGATAATCACCCGGCGACTGATACTGCTGCTGACCTTTCACCACAAAGCGCTGGTAGTGCTGATTATCAACGTCCACGCCAAAGCAACGCATCAGGTGCAGGGTGATATCAATGTAGGGTTTGGAAACCAGCTCGCCTTTGATGGTGATCGTGGTGTCGTTCTGTGCCAGCGGCGCGGTCATCAGCAGCGCCGTCAGGAACTGGCTGGAAACGCTGCCATCGACACTGACTTCGCCGCCGGTAAATCCGCCGTTCAGACGCAGCGGCGGATAGTCGGTTTGTTCGAGGTAATCAATGCGCGCGCCGCCCTGCCGTAACGCATCGACCAGATGGCCGATCGGACGCTCTTTCATGCGCGGTTCGCCGGTCAGCACCACCGACTGCTCGCCGAGGCACAGTGCTGCCGCCAGCGGACGCATCGCGGTTCCGGCATTGCCCAGGAACAATTCCAGCGGCTGTTCGGCACGCAGCGGTCCACCATTGCCGACCACTTCACACACGGTGCGATCGGCTGACAGGGTATAGCTGACGCCCAGCGCCTGCAGCGCATTAAGCATGTGTTTAACATCATCGCTGTCGAGCAGGTTGGTCAGGCGCGTGGTGCCGTTCGCCAGCGCGGCCAGTAACAGGGCGCGGTTTGATACGCTTTTTGAGCCCGGTAAGTTTACCGTGCCGTCAACGCGGGCAATCGGCTGTAAAGTCAGGGAGTCCTGCATGTGAAACCAAATCTCCAGAAATACGAGACCCTGTCCAGTGACAGGGTCTGATGCCAGCCGGGCAGGCTGGCACTAAAGTAGATAATTAACCGTGACGACGTTCGAAGTCGACCATGAATTCGGTCAGCGCTTTAACGCCTTCCAGCGGCATCGCATTGTAGATCGAGGCACGCATACCGCCAACCACACGGTGCCCCTTCAGCGCATGCAGGCCCGCCTTCAGTGATTCTTCAAGGAACACCTTATCCAGCGCAGCATCGGCCAGCTGGAAAGGCACGTTCATCCGGGAACGGTTTTCACTGGCGACGTCGTTACGGTAGAAGCTGCTGCTATCAATCACGCCGTACAGCAGATCGGCTTTCGCCTGATTAACCTTGTCCATCTCTGCTACACCGCCCTTCTCTTTCAGCCATTTGAACACCAGGCCGGAGAGATACCAGGCAAACGTCGGCGGCGTGTTAAACATCGAATCGTTTTCGGCCAGCACTTTGTAGTCGAGAATGGAGGGCACCCAACGCTGCGCTTTGCCCAGCAGGTCATCACGCACTACCACCAGCGTCAGGCCAGCGGGACCGATGTTCTTCTGCGCGCCGGCATAAATCACGCCGTAGCGGCTGATGTCGAGCGGGCGGGACAGGATGGTCGAAGAGAGATCGGCCACCACTACTTTATCACCGAAGTCTGGCTCTTCATCGATGGCAATACCGTCGATGGTTTCATTTGGGCAGAAGTGCACATAAGCAGCATCATCGCTGAGCTGCCATTCACTCATCGGTAACAGTGCGCGTTTACCCTCACGGGTGGTTTTGATGTCAATGGCGTTCGGCGAGCAGAATTTTTCTGCTTCTTTAATAGCGCTGTGCGCCCAGTAGCCGCCGTCGATGTAATCCGCGCGGCTGGCATCGCCCAGCAGATTACCGGGGATTGCCGCGAACTGCGCACGCGCGCCGCCATGGCAGAATAATACTTTGTAGTTGGCCGGGATTTTCAGCAGATCGCGAAAATCCTGCTCCGCCGCTTCCGCGACTTCAATAAACTCTTTGCTGCGGTGACTGATTTCCATCACCGAGGTGCCTAAGCCATGCCAGTTTGTCAGTTCTTGTTCTGCACGACGAAGCACTTCCACCGGCAGCATTGCCGGTCCGGAGCTAAAATTATAAACCTGCGCCATTTCCCCTCACCATTGTCATATCGAACGGTTATGAATACCCCATCGGTTTTATCATTGCCTCCGGATGGCTGCAATCATTTATCCGGCAGCGATCACATTTCCAGAGCCCGCTCCACCGCAGCTTATGTCATAAATGTAATAAGCCACGGAATTTTGTGAGGCAGTCCGGTGAAGTAAAATCAGACAGCTGCCAGAGCGCGAAAAAGCCGTAACAATGCGTTGAGAAATTTGGCGGAGCAATAGCGAAGCAGGCGCAAAACCCGTATTATTGCGCGCTTTACGCCCAACCATCGACTTGAGAGAGCGCCACCATGACGCAAACGTTTATTCCAGGTAAAGACGCCGCACTGGAAGACTCCATCGCACGCTTCCAGCAGAAACTGCAGGATCTGGGTTTCAACATTGAAGAAGCTTCCTGGCTGAACCCGGTGCCGCACGTCTGGTCAGTGCACATTCGCGACCGCGACTGCCCGCTCTGTTTTACTAACGGTAAAGGCGCCAGTAAAAAAGCGGCGCTGGCCTCAGCGCTAGGCGAATATTTTGAGCGCCTCTCAACCAACTACTTCTTTGCCGATTTCTGGCTGGGCGAAACCATCGCTAACGGCGACTTCGTGCACTACCCGAACGAGAAATGGTTCCCGCTGACCGACGACGACAGCCTGCCGGAAGGCATTCTGGATGCGCGCCTGCGTAAGTTTTACGATCCGGAACAGAGCCTGAGCGCGTCCGATCTGGTGGATCTGCAGTCTGGTAATGCCGATCGCGGTATTTGCGGCCTGCCATTTACCCGCCAGTCCGATCAGCAAACCGTGTACATTCCGATGAACATCATCGGCAACCTGTATGTGTCTAACGGCATGTCCGCTGGCAACACCGCCAATGAAGCGCGCGTACAGGGCTTATCCGAAGTGTTTGAGCGCCATATTAAAAATCGCATTATCGCGGAATCAATCAGCCTGCCGGAAATTCCTGAAGCGGTGATGCAGCGCTATCCTGGCGTGGTGGAGGCTATCAATCGTCTAGAAGCGGAAGGTTTCCCGATTTTCTCCTATGACGCTTCGCTGGGCGGCAACTATCCGGTGATCTGTGTGGTGCTGTTCAACCCGGCTAACGGCACCTGTTTTGCCTCTTTTGGCGCCCATCCGGACTTTGGTGTCGCGCTGGAACGTACCGTCACCGAACTGCTGCAGGGCCGCGGCCTGAAAGATCTCGAAGTGTTTACCCCGCCCACCTTCGATGATGAAGAAGTGGCTGAACACGCTAACCTTGAAACCCACTTCATTGATTCCAGCGGTCTGATCTCCTGGGATATGTTCAAAGACGATGCCGACTATCCCTTTGTCGACTGGAGCTTTGCCGGCACCACCCATGAAGAGTTCGATACGCTGATGGCGATCTTCCGTGCGGAAGATAAAGAAGTGTATATCGCCGACTACGAACACCTCGGCGTTTACGCCTGCCGCATTATCGTACCAGGCATGTCTGATATTTACCCTGCCGAAGACCTGCTGCTGGCTAATAACAACATGGGTGCATCACTGCGTGAAACGCTGTTGTCCCTGCCGGCAACCCAGTGGCAACCCGAGGAGTATCTGGCGCTGATCGAACAGCTGGATGAAGAAGGTCATGATGACTTCACCCGCGTGCGTGAACTGCTGGGGCTGGCGACCGGCAAAGACAACGGCTGGTTCACGCTGCGTATTGGCGAGCTGAAAGCGATGCTGGCGCTGGCCGGTGGCGATCTGGATCAGGCGCTGATCTGGACGGAATGGACCATGGAGTTCAACCAGTCGATCTTCAGCCCTGAGCGTGCCAATTACTACCGCTGCCTGCAGACTCTGCTGCTACTGGCGATGGAAGAAGATCGCGATCCGCTGCAGTATCATCGCGCCTTTGTGCGCATGTATGGCGAAGCCGCCGTCGACGCCGCTTCGGCTGCCATCAGCGGTGAGGCACCGTTCTACGGTCTGCAGGTGGTTGACCGCGATCTGCACGCATTCCCGGCGCATCAGGCACTGCTGGCCGCGTATGAAAAATTACAGGCGGCAAAACGTCGTTACTGGTCTGCGAAATAAATCGGCTCATTTTTTCTGCGACCAATTAGCCTGAAAATTAACGGGCACTGGCAGTATCCAGTGCCCTTTTTTATGCCGCTGAAAATTCATCGGGCGCAGAAAATAATAAATAACAATTCACTATCATTGATAAACAGCATTTAACAAAATAGCCCTTAAGCCAGCCGCGACTTCAACTTATTTTGCATAAATTAAAAATTATTTATTTAATAATATTCAAGGCTTTAATTGATTTTTTGCTCGTTTTGCGGCTTTGCTTAACCCTGCCGTTTCGGCAAATATGATCCACATCAACTCCTGACCTATACTCCTTTGTTAGTATCTTTACAGACAATTTCTGGAGAGCGTTAGTGTGAAAGCTGACAACCCTTTTAATTCATTATTACCGGCGGCGATGGCAAAAGTCGCAGAAGATGCCGGTGTCTATAAAGCGACTAAACATCCCTTAACCACCTTCTTTCTGGCTATCACCGCTGGCGTCTTTATTTCCATTGCCTTTGTGTTTTATATCACCGCCACCACCGGCAGCGGCACTATGCCGTACGGCATGGCCAAATTGATCGGCGGCATCTGCTTCTCACTGGGTTTAATGCTGGTTGTCGTCTGCGGCGCTGATTTGTTTACTTCAACGGTGCTGATTGTGGTGGCTAAAGCCAGCGGACGCATTACCTGGCTGCAACTGGGTCGTCACTGGCTCAATGTCTATGTTGGCAACCTGTGCGGCGCGCTGTTTTTTGTGGCGCTGATTTGGCTGGCTGGTGAGCATATGGTCGCAAATGGTGCCTGGGGATTAAATGTCTTACAGACCGCCGACCACAAAATGCATCATACGTTTATCGAAGCGGTAAGCCTCGGTACACTGGCTAACCTGATGGTGTGTCTGGCGGTGTGGATGAGCTACTCCGGCCGTAGCCTGCTCGACAAAATGGTGGCAATGATTTTACCGGTTGCGATGTTCGTAGCCAGCGGCTTTGAGCACAGCATCGCCAATATGTTCCTGATCCCGATGGCCATCATGATTCGCGATTTTGCCAGCCCGGAATTCTGGCAGATGACCGGTGCCAGCGCGGCGCAATTTCCTGCACTGGGCATTGGCGATTTTATTGTTAATAACCTGATTCCCGTAACCATCGGCAACATCATTGGCGGCGGTCTGTTAGTCGGGTTGACCTATTGGGTTATCTATCTGCGCGACGGTGAGTCCGCGCACTGAGTCATTAAGTACGGGCGTGCTGAGCAGCGCGCCATACGTTACAGTCTCCCTAAATAAGGCAGGTATATCATGTCCGAACTGAATGAAAAAATGGCGTCAGCCTGGGAAGGATTTAGCGCCGGTGAATGGCAGAACAGCGTCAACGTCCGTGACTTCATCCAAAAAAACTACACGCCGTATGAAGGTGACGAAGCATTCCTCGCCGGCGCGACGCCAGCAACCACCAAACTGTGGGACAGCGTGCTGGAAGGCATTAAAATTGAAAACCGTACCCATGCACCGGTTGATTTCGACACTGATTTAGCGTCTACCATCACCTCACACGATGCGGGCTATATTAACAAATCGCTGGAAACCATCGTTGGTCTGCAGACTGAAGCCCCGCTGAAACGCGCCATTATCCCGTTTGGCGGCATCAAAATGGTGGAAGGCTCCTGTAAAGTTTACGGCCGCGAGCTGGACCCAGCGCTTAAGAAAGTTTTCACCGATTACCGCAAAACCCACAACCAGGGCGTGTTTGACGTTTACACCCCGGATATCCTGCGCTGCCGTAAATCAGGCGTGCTGACCGGTCTGCCAGATGCATACGGCCGCGGTCGTATTATCGGTGACTACCGTCGCGTCGCGCTGTACGGCATCGACTTCCTGATGAAAGACAAAGTGGCTCAGTTCAACTCACTGCAGAGTGACATGGAAAATGGCGTTGATCTCGAAGCCACCATTCGCCTGCGTGAAGAGATTTCTGAGCAGCACCGCGCACTGGGCCAGATCAAAGAGATGGCCGCCAAATATGGCTTTGATATCTCCCTGCCAGCCACCACCGCGCAGGAAGCAGTACAGTGGACCTACTTCGGTTACCTCGCAGCAGTGAAATCACAAAACGGTGCCGCGATGTCGTTTGGTCGCGTGTCCACCTTCCTCGACGTTTACATCGAGCGCGATATCAAAGCCGGTAAACTGAGCGAAGAGCAGGCGCAGGAGCTGATTGACCATCTGGTGATGAAATTGCGTATGGTGCGCTTCCTGCGTACGCCGGAATACGATGAGCTGTTCTCTGGCGACC
This sequence comes from Pantoea sp. R102, assembly GCF_004916815.1. Classification (NCBI taxonomy): domain Bacteria; kingdom Pseudomonadati; phylum Pseudomonadota; class Gammaproteobacteria; order Enterobacterales; family Erwiniaceae; genus Pantoea; species Pantoea sp. R102. The sequence goes on along the minus strand of NZ_SDFT01000052.1, from coordinate 15,250 downwards.
CAATCTGGGCCACTGAATCACTGGCTGGTATGGGCGTTGACGGTCGTACGCTGGTGACGAAAAGCACCTTCCGCTTCCTGAACACGCTGTACACCATGGGTCCATCACCGGAACCAAACATGACCATCCTGTGGTCTGAGAAACTGCCGGTTAACTTCAAAAAGTATGCGGCAAAAGTCTCCATCGACACCTCATCGCTGCAGTATGAGAACGATGACCTGATGCGTCCGGACTTTGACAATGATGACTACGCCATCGCCTGCTGCGTGAGCCCGATGATTGTCGGTAAACAAATGCAGTTCTTCGGCGCACGTGCCAACCTGGCTAAAACACTGCTGTATGCAATCAACGGCGGTGTGGACGAGAAGCTGAAAATGCAGGTCGGCCCGAAAGAAGCGCCAATCACTGATGATGTGCTGGATTATGACACCGTGATGGCGCGTCTGGACCACTTCATGGACTGGCTGGCAAAACAGTACGTCACGTCACTCAACATCATCCACTACATGCATGATAAGTACAGTTATGAAGCCGCGCTGATGGCGCTGCACGATCGTGACGTTTATCGTACCATGGCGTGTGGTATCGCGGGCCTGTCTGTCGCCGCGGACTCACTTTCAGCGATTAAATATGCCAAAGTGAAACCGGTACGTGACGCCGATGGTCTGGCATTGGACTTCGAAATTGAAGGTGAATATCCACAGTTCGGCAACAATGACCCGCGCGTGGATGATCTGGCCTGTGACCTGGTTGAACGTTTCATGAAGAAAATTCAGAAACTGCAGACCTACCGTAATGCGGTGCCAACGCAGTCGGTCCTGACCATCACCTCCAACGTGGTATACGGTAAGAAAACCGGTAACACCCCGGATGGTCGTCGCTCCGGTGCGCCATTTGGCCCCGGTGCCAACCCAATGCATGGCCGTGACCAGAAAGGTGCTGTCGCTTCACTGACTTCCGTGGCCAAACTGCCATTTGCCTACGCCAAAGACGGTATCTCTTATACCTTCTCTATCGTACCGAATGCGCTGGGCAAAGATGATAACGTGCGTAAAACCAACCTTGCTGGCCTGATGGATGGTTACTTCCACCACGAAGCCAGTATCGAGGGCGGCCAGCACCTGAACGTCAACGTCATGAACCGTGAAATGCTGCTGGATGCCATGGAGCACCCTGAGAAATATCCACAGCTGACCATCCGCGTTTCCGGTTATGCCGTACGTTTCAACTCGCTGACGAAAGAGCAGCAGCAGGATGTGATTACCCGTACCTTTACTCAGTCGCTGTAATCCTCCTCACTGTAATCGAAAGGCTCCTGCGGGAGCCTTTTCTCCACAAGCCAGTTTCGCCAGTCTGCTTTTGCAGGCAGTCTGGCAAAACCGACTTACATCCTCAGAGCACAACACAGATTGTGCCGCCTGCGCGCCAGGCTGAACCGGAGAATACATCGCAATGTCAACCATCGGTCGTATCCACTCGTTTGAATCCTGCGGCACCGTTGACGGTCCCGGCATCCGTTTTATCACCTTCTTCCAGGGCTGCCTGATGCGCTGCCTGTACTGCCACAACCGCGATACCTGGGACACTCACGGCGGTAAGGAGATCACCGTTGATGAGCTGATGAGGGATGTGCTGTCGTATCGCCACTTTATGAATGCGTCTGGTGGCGGCGTGACGGCATCCGGCGGTGAAGCCATTCTGCAGGCTGAATTTGTGCGCGACTGGTTTCGCGCCTGCCAGGCCGAGGGCATCCATACCTGCCTCGACACCAACGGCTTTGTGCGCCGTTACGATCCGGTGATCGATGAACTGCTTGATGCGACCGATCTGGTGATGCTCGACCTCAAGCAAATCAATGACGATATCCATGAGATTCTGGTCGGCGTGTCAAACCACCGCACGCTCGATTTCGCCCGCTATCTGCAAAAGCGCGGTAAAAGGACCTGGATTCGCTATGTGGTAGTGCCGGGTTATTCGGACGATGACGATTCGGTGCATCGCCTCGGTGAATTTACTAAAGACATGAGTAACATTGAAAAGATCGAGCTTCTGCCTTATCACGAACTCGGCAAGCATAAATGGATTGCGATGGGTGAAGAGTACAAGCTGGAAGGCGTGAAGCCGCCAACGAAAGAGACCATGGAGCGGGTGAAAAATATTCTTGCCGGTTACGGCCATAACGTCATGTATTAAGACGGTTGGCCTGTAGTTGAAGTTTCGCCGGCAAGAAACAGAGGGGTTACCGCCGGGACATTTGCGACAGGTTGCGAATGTCCCGTTTAATCACTGCCATCAGGCATGCGCCACCGGTGTTGCATGCTGATCGGCTTTACGCAGCAGCATCACCAGATAGACCAGCGCCACCACCGCAATCATCACAAACAGCAGGCGATCGGAATAGTTCTGCATCAGCATCGCGGTCATCCCCGGCCCGACCAGACTGCCAACGGTATAACTGAACAGCAGCGCCTGATTCATCGCCACCAGTTCATGATGCGCCACCGTTTCACACGCCCAGGACATGGCCACCGGATAAAGCGTAAAGCCAGCCAGCCCCAGCACAAACAGTGCCGGTGCCATTGCCGTTCCGCTCAGCATAGCAATCGCACCCAGAATCACCACGAACACCTGCACGCGCAGCACCATCAGGCGACCAAAGCGGTCGGCAAGACGTCCTACCGGCCACTGACCGACAATCCCGGCACTGACCAGCAGCGCCATCCAGTAACCCACAGTGGCATCGCTCATACCCTGATGCGAAAGATAAAGCGGCATCAGGCCGTAGAGCGAACCGAGCACGATACCGGAGATAATGCAGCCGTTGATACCCAAACGCGAACTGCGGCGGCGCAGCATGCTCCAGATACGCCCGGTTGAGGCTTCTTCAGTAGCCGCACCGGCGTTGACCTGCACAAACACCACGGGCAGCACGGCACAGACGATCAGCGCGCTCACCCAGGGAATGACGTGCAGCAGTTCTGTCGAGACACGGCTCACCAGCAGCTGACCGGCAACGGTGCCAAGATAGTAGATGATCATGTAAGCGGCCAGCAGCTGACCGCGATTGCGCACGGTACCGCTGCACAATAGTGCACTCTCAACCACCACCCAAATCAGTGCACAGCCTACGCCCGCGGTGAAGCGCAGCAGCGTCCAGCTGTAAAAGCCGTCCAGCAGCACCATGCCCATGGTTGCCAGCGCAAACAGTACGCTGGCAAGGTAAAAGCAGCGATTAAAGCCATAGCGATTAATCAACCAGCCCGCCAGCAAGGTGCCCACTAAGTTGCCGGTGTAATAAGCAGAGCTCGCCATGCCCACCTGCCAGGTCGGCAGTTGATCATGGGTGAGCCACAGCGGCACCAGCGTATTAAGCACAGCAATAGACACCGTCATCAGCATTAAGCCGCAAAGCAGCAGCAGGACGGGGCGCGACCAGGTTGACATAGGGAATAAAACCAAAAGAAATGAACAGATTTGCGCGCAGTTTGCCATTGGCGATGGCAAAGTCAATGTGCAAAAAAACAGCGCCGCACATTTTGCTGCTGAACAATTTATTATTTTTATCTTCAGCGGGTTACAGGACTACAGAAAGGTCTTATGTCTGAATCTATCTACATGAATTTATACATTTTTGATGGTTTGACGCGCAGCGATGACGATAACGTTTATTTCTGATTAATTCCGGTTAAAAAATAATGACTGACGCGCTTAAGAAATAAAAAACCCGGCCTGAGCCGGGTTAGTGCATGAATGCCTGTTAGCCGATATATTCCAGCCCGCCCATGTACGGGCGCAGCACGTCCGGCACCGCAATGCGACCATCCGCCTGCTGATAGTTTTCCAGCACGGCTACCAGCGTACGCCCCACCGCCAGGCCTGAACCATTCAGCGTGTGCACCAGACGCGGTTTTTTGTCCGTTTTGCTGCGGCAGCGAGCCTGCATGCGGCGCGCCTGGAAATCCCACATATTCGAGCAGGAGGAGATTTCACGGTAGGTGTCCTGCGCCGGCAGCCAGACTTCCAGGTCATAGGTTTTGGCTGAGCCGAAGCCCATGTCGCCGGTGCACAGCAGCACTTTACGGTACGGCAGGTTCAGCAGCTGCAGCACTTTCTCCGCATGGCCGACCAGCTCTTCCAGCGCGTCCATGGAGGTTTCCGGTGCGACGATCTGCACCATCTCCACTTTGTCGAACTGGTGCATACGGATCAAACCGCGCGTATCGCGTCCGTAAGAACCGGCTTCGGAACGGAAGCAAGGCGTGTGGGCAGTGAGTTTGATCGGCAGAGATTCCTCTTCAACGATCTCATCGCGCACCAGGTTAGTCAGCGGCACTTCGGCGGTCGGGATCAGCGCATAGTTGCTGCTGCCTGCTTCTTCGCCCAGCGGTTTGGTATGGAACAGATCCTCACCAAATTTTGGTAACTGACCGGTACCGTACAGCGTCTCGTGGTTCACAAGATATGGCACGTAAGTTTCCAGATAACCGTGCTGCTGGCTGTGCAGATCGATCATGAACTGGCTCAGCGCGCGATGCAGACGAGCAATCTGGCCCTGCATCACGATAAAGCGCGAACCGGTCAGTTTCACCGCCGAGGCGAAATCCAGCCCTTTGACCGCTTCACCCAGCTCTACATGGTCTTTCACCGGGAAATCGAATTGGCGCGGCTGGCCCCAGCGGCTCACTTCCTGGTTTTCGCTGTCATCTTTACCCAGCGGCACTTCGTCGGCCGGCAGGTTAGGCAGCGCAAGCGCAAAGTCACGAATTTCGTTCTGCAGGGTATCCAGCTCTGCTTTCGCCGCATCCAGGCGTTCGCCCAGCGCGTTCACTTCCTGACGCAGCGGCTCGATATCTTCCCCACGTGCTTTGGCCTGACCGATGGATTTGGAGCGGGAGTTACGCTCAGCCTGCAGGTTTTCAGTTTCTACCTGCAAAACCTTACGACGCTCTTCGAGGGAGCGCAGCGTATCCACATCCAGTTTAAATCCCCGGCGTGCCAGTTTTTCTGCGACTGCGTCTGGCTCATTACGCAGCAGATTGGGATCGAGCATGCTTATCCTGTGTAATAAAAGGTTGATTGAACGAATGGAGGGATGCATTCCACCGGAATGCATTGAAATCCTTGCTCACCTTACCGTAACGCGTTTATCAGCGGTAGCGTTTTATCGGGCTATTTTGATCCTGTTCAGCAAGCCAGGCGAGTTTTTCACCGATCTTGCTTTCAAGGCCACGATTGGTGGGTTGATAGTAGCGCGTCTGCGCCATTTCCGGCGGGAAAAACACCTCGCCGGCCGCATAGGCATTGGGTTCGTCATGCGCGTAACGGTACTCTTTGCCGAGGCCCATCTCTTTCATCAGCTTCGTCGGTGCATTACGCAGATGTTCCGGCACATCGTAATCCGGGAACTCACGCGCATCACGCATCGCCGCTTTGAAGGCGGTATAAACAGCATTGCTTTTTGGCGCACAGGCCAGATAAACAATTGCCTGGGCAATTGCACGTTCCCCTTCCGCAGGCCCGATGCGGGTAAAACAGTCCCACGCGGCAATTGCTACCTGCATGGCGCGCGGATCGGCATTACCGACATCTTCCGAAGCAATCGCCAGCAGCCGCCGCGCCACGTACAGCGGATCGCCACCGGCAGTGATGATGCGCGCGTACCAGTAAAGCGCCGCATCCGGGGCTGAACCACGAACCGATTTGTGCAGTGCCGAGATGAGATCGTAAAAGCGGTCGCCTTTGTTATCGAAACGCGCCGCGCGTTCACCCGATACTTCATTCAGCAGCTGTGGCGTTAGCTCCCGCTGTCCCTGCGCATTGAGCTCAGCCATATCGGCCATCATTTCCAGCGTATTCAGTGCGCGTCGTGCATCACCATTGACCAGTTCAGCGATCATGCGCCGGGTATTGTCCGGTAACAGAATATCGCTGTCGCCGTAGCCGCGCGTTTTATCCTGCATCGCCTGATCCAGCACCTGTTCAATATCTGCGCTGGTCAGCGATTTAAGCAGATAAACGCGGGCGCGCGACAGCAGTGCCGAGTTCAGCTCAAAGGAGGGATTTTCCGTGGTTGCGCCAATGAAGGTGATGGTGCCGTCTTCAATGTGTGGCAGAAACGCATCCTGCTGGCTCTTGTTGAAGCGATGCACCTCATCAACAAACAGAATAGTGCGACGCCCCACCTGGCGGTTCTGCCGCGCGCGCTCAATGGCCTCGCGAATCTCTTTAACGCCGGAAGTCACCGCTGAAATGCGTTCGACGTCGGCTTTGCCGTAATGCGCAATAATCTCCGCCAGCGTGGTTTTACCGGTACCCGGCGGTCCCCATAAGATCATGGAGTGCAGCTGACCCGCCTCAATAGCGCGCGGCAACGGCTTACCGGCCGCGAGCAGATGCTGCTGACCAATATATTGCTGCAGCGTCGCTGGCCGCATACGCGCAGCCAGCGGTCTGAACTCGTTTGACGGTGCAAAATCCAGCGACAGGTTACTCACCCTCACCTCACTGACGTTGATCGTCCACCGTTACCCCTTTTGGCGGCGTAAAGGTGAATTTATCCGGGCTGATAGCGCCGTTTTTCTGGCTCTTCAGCTGATAGCTGCTGCGCTGTCCATCCTGCTCAATCGCGCTGAACTGATTGATGGTACCTGCGGAAGTGACATTGATGGTGAACTGTTTCAGGTTGCCATCGCTGCTTTTAGGCGTCAGCTCAAAATTATCCCCCTGCTGCTTAATGTTGTACTGCTGCCAGTCAGAGGGCTGGTTACGCGCAATCAGCATAAACGGCGTGTTGCTGGTGGCATTCTGTAGCAGGCTAACGCTCGCCTGTTCCACAAAAGGATTATAGAACCACAGATTTTTACCGTCTGAGATAATCACGCTTTCGTCCGGTGCAGTCATGTGCCAGTTAAACAGGCTCGGACGTTTTACCCACAGTTCGCCTTCGCCGTCCTGCACATTTGCGCCGCTGCCGTCAGTCACCTTCTGACTGAAGCTGGCATGGAAGCTGTTCACTTTATTAAGGCGCTGCTGCAGATCGCTGGAAGCATCCGCCAGGGCAGAAGAAGCAACAAAACCGGCCAGCAGGCCACAGGCAATAACGCGAAATTTCATCTGATACGATTCCTTATTCATGGTTTCCTGACACTTACTGCATTAACCGTAGTCGCCGCTCCGTCAGTTCGACAGGAGAAAAAGCCGAAAGCTCCCAATGATATGGGGATCGGACCACAGATAAACAACGGGCCAGTTTACACTGGCCCGGCATAACACTGCGGAGAAAAGTCTTACATTTCGTGAGGTGGCGGTGACAGCACTTCACGGTTACCGTTGTGGCCTGGCTCCGAGACAATGCCCTGCGCCTCCATCTGTTCGATAATCCGCGCCGCGCGGTTGTAGCCAATACGGAACTGGCGCTGCACGCCGGAGATCGACGCGCGGCGTTTCTCCACCACGAACGCCACCGCCTGGTCAAACAGCGGATCCAGCTCTTCATCGCCGTCCAGGCCGCCAGCACCGCTTTCACTCTCTTCACCGGCGGTAATGCTGTCGATGTACTGCGGTCGCCCACGCGCTTTCCAGTCCTGCACGACTGCATGCACTTCCTGGTCACGCACAAAGGCGCCGTGAACACGTACCGGCATGGAGGAGTTAGGTGGCATGTAGAGCATGTCACCCATACCCAGCAGGGATTCCGCACCGCCCTGATCGAGAATGGTACGCGAGTCAATTTTACTGGACACGGTAAAGGCGATGCGCGTCGGAATGTTGGCCTTAATCAGGCCGGTAATCACATCCACTGACGGACGCTGGGTAGCCAGCACCAGGTGGATACCTGCCGCACGGGCTTTCTGTGCCAGGCGCGCGATCAGCTCTTCGACCTTTTTGCCCACCGCCATCATCAGGTCAGCGAACTCATCAACCAGCACCACAATGTACGGCAGTTTTTCCAGCACCGGCGGGGTGGTGTCCATGCTGTCGCCCGGTTTCCAGAACGGATCCGGAATTGGCCGGCCCATTGCGGCAGCCTGCTCGATCTTCTCGTTATAGCCGGCCAGATTACGCACGCCCAGCGCAGACATCAGCTTATAGCGGCGCTCCATCTCGACCACACTCCAGCGCAGCGCGTTGGCCGCGTCTTTCATGTCGGTGACCACTTCCGTCAGCAGATGGGGAATGCCCTCATACACTGACAGCTCGAGCATTTTCGGGTCGATCATGATAAAGCGCACTTCTTCCGGCGTGGCTTTATACAGCATGCTGATGATCATGGTGTTGACGCCAACCGACTTACCGGAACCGGTGGTACCGGCCACCAGCAGGTGCGGCATCTTCGCCAGATCGGCCACCACGGGCTGACCAGAAATATCTTTACCCAGCACCACCGACAGCGGCGAAGGGTTGTCGCGGAACTTATCGCAGTCCAGCACCTCACGCAGATAGACGGTCTGACGATGTTTATTGGGGAGTTCGAGGCCGACATAAGGCTTGCCCGGAATCACCTCAACCACACGCACCGCAACGGCAGAGAGCGAACGTGCCAGGTCACGCGACAGGTTAGAAATACGTGCGGCCTTGACGCCCGGTGCCAGATCCAGTTCAAAGCGAGTGATTACCGGCCCTGGAGAGATGCCCACCACTTCGGCTTTCACGCGGTAATCCGCCAGACGCGCTTCAACCAGACGCGCGGTCTGTTCCAGTGCGAACATATCCACCGGTTCCTCTTCGGCCGGCGGCGACGTCAGCAGATCCAGTGTCGGCAGCGGCGTGGAAGGTTTCTCCAGCGGCTGTTCGTGACGCACCAGGAAGGGGTGGAACAGGCTGTCCTGCGCAGGGGCGACAGGCTTCGGCGTTTCAGCCGGCGCGGCGTAAACCTCGTCGTCTGGCGTTGACCACGGGCTGGTTTCCTCACTCAGCGATGCGGGTACCGCCGGCTCAGGTGCCGCTGGCTGCTGCCACTGGGCCGGAGCGTCCGGCTCTGGCGTGGCGGCTATGGTAAATAGCGGTTCGCTCGGCGTGTCATCAACCAGATCTTTCATCGGAGAGAAATCAAACGCGGCTGAGGTATCCAGATTAAATACCGGCGCGCTCTCCTGCTCAGGCTGGCTGTAACGCTGTTGCTGCTGCTGAGCAAACTGCTGCGCCAGCTGAGCCTGCTGCAGCGCCTCTTCATCTTCTTCCTCTGCCGGCTGCTGCTGCCAGCTGTCGCCGTACCGCTGCTGCTGCTGCGAATGGAACGCTTCGCGCAGCTGGGCTTCCTGCAGCGCAGCATTATCATCATCGTGCGGCTGTGGCACTTGCCAGCTGGCGCTGATTTCCGGCTGCTGCTGGTCGGCCTCTTCACGGGCCTTCTCTTCTGCCATGCGTTGCGATGGCAGTTTGATACCGTATGAGGCCAGCTCACGCCGGGTTGGCAGCTTAACCTTGTTAGGACGCGGCAGTTCCGGGCCGATGCCCTGTTTCACCTGCGGATTGTAATCGCGCTCCGGCACCACATCAAAGGCTGGCGTGTAAGCCGCAGAGCGGGCAGCAGCAGCAGCCGTCGCTGAACCGAGTGCGGCAGCGGCTGCCGTATTCAGCGGTGTGGCGGCCTGATCGGCACTCTGCCAGTTACCCATGCGCGGGCCATCGTCTTCTTCAGCGAGCGAGAAGGCGTCGGCGGCCGGTGACGCAGGCACTTCGAAGCGATATAACGGAGGAGCCGCTGGCGCGGGCTCTGCTGGCGGAATAGCTGGCGCCGCAGGCGCACTGGCAACGGATGCCGATGCCGGAGCAGCCGCAGTCAGCTGTGACGGCGCAGGTTGTGGAGCTACGTTTACCGCCGGTGCGGATGGCTCAGGTGCAGCGACGGACGGCACCTGACGTGCGGCGTCACTGGTGGCGGCCAGCGCAGCCGCGGTAGCCGCACTGGCTTTCACCAGCAGGGGATCGTCGCTGGCGACTTCAGCCACAGGTTCCGCTACCTGTCGGGGCTTAGCCAGCAGTACGTCATCTTCGTCGTCCTGAGCCGGCGCAGCGCGCAGTGGCGGAACCGCTTCGTCGGGGTGCGCCTCGTCGTAGTCGTCTTCTTCCTGCCAGGGTTCATCATGGCGCGAGCGGTTGCTGGCAAAGGTCAGCACGCCCATCACCACGCTGCCGATCTTCTCGGCAATCGCCAGCCAGGACCAGCCGGTATAAAGCGTGATACCCGCCGCCCAGACGCACAGCAGCGTCAGCGTGCCACCGGCACCGCTGAACCACGGCGCCATCGCATTGCTCACCAGGCTGCCAATTACGCCGCCGGAGGCAAAATACCAGATATCGTCCACGTTCAGCGCAGCCAGTCCGCAGGTGGTCACCACCAGCGCCAGCACGCCAATCAGCCGCAGGCCCACCGCAAAATAGTCGATGTAATCCTGGCGATCGCGCTGACGGAAGGTGATCCAGCACAGACCAATAATCACTGGCGGAATGGCGTAGGCCATCACACCAAAAATAAACAGCAGGGTATCGGCCAGCCATGCGCCCACGCTGCCGCCCAGATTGTGGATCGGCTCGTGCCAGGCGGTTTGTGACCAGCTGGGATCGGAGGGATTAAAGCTAACCAGCGACACCATCAGATAGATGGCAAACAAGGCCACCAGGATGAGCAACGCTTCCAGCAGCCGACGTCCGCTGCTCAGTGGTTGTAATGAAACGTCTTTGTCTTCTGTATATTCCTGGCTCAAGAGAACTCTCCAGGTGCCTGTAAATTAAGAAGGCAACAGCGCCAGGCTTGCCTGACGCTGGTCCTGTATGAATTCACAGGAGTGTACCGAAATCCTGCAAGCTTTGCACCTGCCCTGCGTTACCGGGTCTTAATCACCAGACGATTGCTCTGTTTGACCTCTTCCATCACCACGTAGGTACGGGTGTCGTTGACGCCCGGCAGGCGTAGCAAGGTCTCACCCAGCAGTTTACGGTAGGCGGACATATCCGGCACGCGGGTTTTCAACAGGTAGTCAAAGTCACCGGAAACGAGGTGACATTCTTGAGTTTCCTCAAGTTTTTGTACAGCGGCGTTAAATTGTTCAAACACATCTGGCGCGCCGCGATTCAGAGTAATCTCAACGAATACCAGCAGTGAAGCATCGAGATAGTGCGGGTTCAGCTGCGCGGTGTAGCCCAGAATGAAACCCTGACGTTCCAGGCGACGTACGCGTTCAAGACAAGGTGTTGGCGAGAGGCCGACACGTTTTGAAAGCTCAACGTTGGAAATACGACCGTCTTTCTGCAGTTCATTCAGAATATTTCTGTCGATCCGATCCAGATCTTTTCCGGGGCGTTTCTTGTTGTCTACCATTATTATTGTCTCTCTTAATTCCTTCCCTTTACCTGCCAAACCCTGAAAACGTTCAATGTTCAGGGCCTTACTGAAGTGAAGTCTTTAAGCCTGTGCAGTAACGCGACCATCCGTATGACGCATGCTGTCTGTCCACATCATGCGTCATTACCAATGTCAGGCTGAGTTTATTTGGCGAAATTGCGCAAAACAGAGCTGAAATTCTGTTTCGAACCGCTAAATTTTCTCTGCTTCTGACAATGTTTTCGCAAAAGCGCAGGCGATTGTCAAAGTAAAACATCCAAATTCAGTACAAGATGCCAGACAGCGTACTGGGTTGCTGTTTTTAAATGAGAATTTTTATACAGCTGCACCACAAATTGCCGAGCAATGCCCCCTTTTGGCGCAGCGCGCGTGCAGAATTGCCATTCATCGTCTACGCCGCTTGCAGTGATTGTTAACAAAATTGCTGAAACCTTTTTTTGCGACAGTAATTTCCCTACAATCGAAAACTATGTTGTCAGACACACACTGAGGAACGCATGAGTACGGCCAAACACAGTAAGCTGCTCATTCTGGGCTCCGGCCCTGCCGGTTACACCGCAGCGGTTTATGCCGCCCGCGCTAACCTGAACCCGGTATTGATTACCGGACTGGAAAAAGGCGGCCAGCTCACCACCACGACTGAAGTCGAAAACTGGCCGGGCGACCCGCACGATCTGACCGGCCCTGCGCTGATGGAACGCATGCAGGAGCATGCTGAGAAGTTCAACACCGAAATCATCTTTGACCATATTCACACGGTTGATTTGCAGAACCGTCCGTTCCGCCTGACCGGCGACAGCGGCGAATACACCGCGGATGCGCTGATCATCGCGACCGGTGCCTCAGCGCGCTACCTTGGCCTGCCGTCAGAAGAGGCATTCAAAGGCAAAGGGGTATCGGCCTGCGCCACCTGTGATGGTTTCTTCTATCGCAACCAAAAAGTCGCGGTTATTGGCGGCGGTAACACGGCCGTTGAAGAGGCGCTCTATCTGGCGAACATCGCTTCTGAAGTGCACCTGATTCACCGTCGTGACAGCTTCCGCGCTGAGAAAATCCTGATTGACCGCCTGATGGAGAAAGTGCGTAACGGCAACATCGTGCTGCACACTGACCGCGCGCTGGACGAGGTGGTAGGCGATCAGATGGGTGTCACCGGGTTGAAACTTTCGTCAACCAAAGGTGAAGCCCCGGTCTCGCTGGAAGTGGCGGGCCTGTTTGTCGCCATCGGTCATAGTCCGAACACGGCGATTTTTGATGGGCAGCTGGATCTGGAAAACGGCTATATCAAAGTGCAGTCCGGCCTGCAGGGCAACGCGACGCAGACCAGCGTGCCGGGCGTGTTCGCTGCCGGTGACGTGATGGACCACATCTATCGTCAGGCCATTACCTCTGCCGGTACCGGCTGTATGGCCGCGCTGGATGCGGAACGTTATCTGGATGGTCTGGTTAAAAACGATAAGTAAGTTGTTAATTATCTGATCATAATTGCACTGAGGCGGCCACTTTTGGTCGCCTTTTTTATCGCCTGCGTGCTACAGTTCTGCCACCCGTCTGTCCGGCATTTAGCGTCGGATTTTGCCTCTCGTCACGGTGATCAAACGGCTTCGCATGAACAAATCACGGCAACACGAACTGCTGCGCTGGTTACGCCAGCAACGTCATCATGGCGCACGCAGCCTGCGACTGGCCTCGCTGGCAGGTTTTGCTGCGGCGTTAATTCTCATCGCCCAGGCCTGGCTACTGGCCTCCCTGCTGCAAAAACTGCTGGTGGAACAGCAACCCCGCGCTGAACTGGTGAGTGATTTCCTGTTACTACTGCTGTGCTTCGCACTGCGCGCCGCGCTGCACTACGGTCGTGAGATGGCCGGCTTCAGGGCCGGCGTGGCGATTCGCCGTGCGCTGCGGCAACAGGTGCTGGACCGGCTGAACGCGCTCGGTCCGGCCTGGATTCAGGGCAAACCGGCCGGGAGCTGGGCGACGCTGCTGCTGGAACAGATTGAAGAGATGCAGGAGTATTACGCGCGCTATCTGCCGCAGATGTCGCTGGCGGTGTTTGTGCCCTGCGCCATCCTGATCGCCATTTTTCCGATTAACTGGGCCGCCGGACTGATTCTGCTGGCGACCGCACCGCTGATTCCGCTGTTTATGGCGCTGGTCGGCATGGGTGCGGCCGATGCCAATCGGCGTAATTTTCTTGCGCTGGCGCGTCTGAGCGGCGATTTCTATGACCGGCTGCGCGGACGCGAAACGCTGCGCCTGTTTCACCGCGCGGACGCTGAGCAGCAGGCGATTGCCGCCACTACGCAGGATTTTCGTCAGCGCACTATGGAAGTGCTGCGCCTCGCCTTTCTCTCCTCTGCGGTGCTGGAGTTTTTCGCCTCGCTGGCGATTGCCGTGGTCGCGGTCTATTTCGGCTTCTCGTACCTGGGTGAACTCAATTTTGGCCACTACAGCACCGGCGTGACGCTGTTTGCCGGTTTCCTCGCGCTGATTCTTGCCCCCGAATTTTTCCAGCCGCTGCGCGATCTTGGCACCTTTTACCATGCCAAAGCGCAGGCGGTGGGCGGCGCAGACGCGCTGGATACCTTCCTGCGCGAAACGCCCCAGCACGCGCCGCAGGCGGCCACGCAAACGCTGGATGCTGACGCGCCATTCTCCCTCCGGGCGCAGGATCTGGTGATCATGACCGCCACCGGCGAGGCGCTGTCACAGCCGCTGAATTTCAGCCTTACTCCCGGTCAGCGCGTGGCGCTGGTCGGACAAAGCGGGGCCGGAAAAAGTGCGCTGATGAATGTCCTGCTCGGTTTTCTGCCCTACCAGGGTTCACTGTGCATTAACGGCCAGGAACTGCGCGACATCAGCCGCAGCAGCTGGCAGCAGCAGCTGGCCTGGGTAGGACAAAATCCGCAGCTGCCAGCGGCGACGCTGCGTGACAATCTCCAGCTCACTGACACGCCGGTGGACGAGGCCACGCTGACCGCCGTGCTGCAGCGCGCTGGCGTCAGCGAATTTTTGTCGCGTCTGCCGCAGGGGCTGGATACGCCAGTTGGCGATGGCGGCATCGGCCTGTCCGTTGGGCAGGCACAGCGCATCGCCGTCGCGCGGGCGCTGCTGAAACCGGCCCGCCTGCTGCTGCTGGACGAACCGGGATCCGGGCTCGACAGCCAGAGCGAGCAGCACGTGATGGGCGCGCTACAGCAGGCCGCACAGCAGCAAACTACGTTAATGATTACCCATCAGCTGCACGCTCTCGAGCAGTGGGATGAAGTGTGGGTGATGCAGGCCGGACAACTGGTGCAGCAGGGCCACTGGCAACAGCTGATCGCAGAAGCCGGCCCGCTGCGCGAGCTGGCGCAGCATCGTCAGAAGGAGATTGCCTGATGCGCACGTTACTGCCTTTCCTGCGCCTGTATCGCCGCCATCCGTGGCGTTTAGGTCTTGGCGTGGTGCTGGCGATTGTCACGCTGCTTGCCAGCATCGGCTTGCTGACGCTGTCCGGCTGGTTTCTTGCTGCCTCCTCGCTGGCTGGCGTCGCCGGCCTGTACAGCTTCAATTACATGCTGCCCGCAGCCGGCGTGCGTGGCGCGGCAATCACCCGCACCGCCGCGCGCTATTTTGAACGGCTGGTGAGCCACGACGCCACTTTCCGCGTGCTGCAACATCTGCGCGTCTTTACCTTCAGCCGGCTGATGGCGCTGGCACCGGCGCAGCTGGCGCGCTTTCGTCACGGCGAACTGCTGAACCGCTTTGTCAGCGATGTCGATACTCTCGACCATCTCTATTTACGCGTTATTTCTCCACTGCTGGGTGCGGCGGTGGTGATTGTGGTGGTGACCTGTGGCCTGGCGCTACTCGATATGCGACTGGCGCTGCTGCTCGGGGCGATCATGTTGCTGACGCTGCTGC
>NZ_SDFT01000051.1:0-44136 GCF_004916815.1 Pantoea sp. R102 | reverse complement strand
CCATCTCTTCCAGCCGCCGCACCTGCTGACTGACCGTCGACTGCGACAAGTGCACACGCTCGGCGGCGCGGGTAAAGCTGGCGGTCTCGCACACCGCCACAAAGCTTAATAGCTGCTGCGGCGTAAACATTGGCTGACGATTCATTTATCCACTGCCCATCATGGTGTTATTTCATTTCCAAATAGTACTGTCTGCTGCGATGCTGACAACCTTTTCACTGCAGGATGGGTTATGAACCGACATGCCAATACGTTAACGCTGGCTGCGCTGGTACTGGCCGGGCTGAACATGCGCCCACTGCTGACCTCGGTCAGTCCGCTGCTGGGCCAGCTGCGCCACAGCCTGCATCTGTCAGGGCTGGCCGCCTCGCTGCTGCCGGCGGTGCCGATGGTGATGATGGGCGCGGTGGCGCTGTTCAGCGCCACGCTGATGCAGCGCATGGCTTTAAAGCCCTTACTGCTGGCCGGGTTGACGCTATTGCTGCTGGCGCTGGCGGCGCGCGGCGTAATCGACAGCGGCAGCGGGCTGGTGCTCAGCGCGCTGTTTGCCGGCATCGGCGTCGGCGTGGTGCAGATGGCGATGCCGGGACTGATTCGACAGCGTTTTAGCCGGCGCAGCGCGGCGGTCACCGGGCTGTGGGCGGGCGCACTGATGGGCGGCGGCGGATTGGGCGCGGCGCTGTCGCCGTGGCTCAGCGCGCAGCTTGGCGTACCGCTGGCGCTCAGCGGCTGGGCGCTGCCGGTGCTGCTGGCTATCCTGCTGTGGCTACTGGTGCGCGTGCCTGCCGCGTCGGATGCCGCGCAGGTAACGATGCCGCCGCTGTGGCGTAAGCCGCGCGCCTGGTCGCTGGCGCTGAGCTTTGGCCTGGTCAACGGCGGCTATGCCACCTGCGTGGCCTGGCTGCCGGATGCGTATCACCGGCTGGGCTGGTCGGCGCAGGCCGGCGGCTCGCTGCTGGGCGTGATGATTCTGAGCCAGGTTGCTGGCGCGCTGCTGATGCCACTGCTGGCGCGCGGTGCCGATCGCCGTCCGCAGCTGATTTTCAGTCTGCTGTGCCAGCTGGCCGGGATGAGCGGGTTTCTTTTTGCGCCACTGCTGGCGCCGTGGCTGTGGGCCGCCATCGCCGGCTTCGGTCTCGGTGCCGCGTTCCCGCTGGCGATGGTGCTGGCGCTCGATCATCTGCCGCAGCCGCAGGCAGGCGCGCGGCTGGTGGCCTTCATGCAGGGCGCAGGATTCATCATCGCCGGCTGCATGCCATTTATTGCCGGTCAGCTGCAGGTGCTCACCCACAGCTTTGCCAGCGTCTGGCTGATGCAGGGCGTCGTGACGCTGGGGCTGATCGGGCTCAATCTGCGCTTTCACCCGCGCAGCTATGCACGCGCCTTTGGTTCTGCTGCACGCTAACTGGTCCTACCAATGTTATAAAAATGTAGCCACATGGTCACATAACACGAAAAATCACGCCTGCCGCGTTGCTTTGGGTTAACAATGCATTAACTATCTGGAGCCAGAAAGCCCGTCAGCCGCAATGTGGTCCTACCAATTGTGGTGCGGAACCGGGCAACAATCTGCGGCGCACGCCTGCTTTTGCCGATGCGCCGCATCCCTCTGGTGACCTCTGGAGAAACGGCATGCAGGTGTGGCAACAAAACTACGATCCGCTCAACAATTTGTGGCTATCCAGCCTGGTGGCGGTGATACCGATTGTTTTTTTCTTCTTCGCGCTGATTAAGCTCAAGCTGAAGGGCTATCAGGCCGGTACGATCACCGTGGTGCTGGCGCTGCTGGTGGCGCTGTTGCTGTACGGCATGCCGGTGCCGCAAGCGCTGGCGTCGGTGGCCTATGGTTTTTTATACGGCCTGTGGCCGATTGCCTGGATCATCGTGGCGGCGGTGTTTGTCTACAAGATCTCGGTGAAAACCGGCCAGTTCGATATCATTCGCGCCTCGATTCTCTCCATCACGCCAGACCAGCGTTTGCAGATGCTGATCGTCGGCTTTTCGTTTGGCGCGTTTTTAGAGGGCGCGGCAGGCTTTGGGGCACCGGTGGCGATCACCGCCGCACTGCTGGTCGGGCTGGGCTTTAATCCGCTCTATGCCGCCGGCCTGTGCCTGATCGTCAACACCGCGCCGGTGGCGTTTGGCGCGATGGGGATTCCGATCATCGTCGCCGGTCAGGTCACCGGGCTGGACAGCTTCCAGATTGGCCAGATGGCGGGACGCCAGCTGCCGTTTCTCACCCTCATCGTGCTGTTCTGGATCATGGCGATCATGGATGGCTGGCGCGGCATCAAAGAGACCTGGCCGGCGGTGATGGTGGCCGGCGGCTCGTTTGCCATCGCCCAGTACCTCAGCTCTAACTTCCTTGGCCCGGAGCTGCCGGACATCATTTCGTCGCTGGCTTCGCTGATCTGCCTGACGCTGTTTCTGCGCCGCTGGCAGCCGGTACGCATCTTCCGCTTTAAAGAGCCCGCGCCAGAGACTGCGCCCTCAGGGACACAACGCTATACGCTGGCGCAGATTGTGCGTGCCTGGATGCCGTTCCTGTTCCTTACCGCGACCGTTACGCTGTGGAGTATTCCGCCGTTTAAAGCGCTGTTCGCCAAAGGCGGCGCGCTGTATGACTGGGTGTTTAGCGTACCGGTGCCGCTGCTGCACGAGCTGGTGGCACGCATGCCGCCGGTGGTGAGCGCAGCAACGCCGTATGCGGCGCTGTTCAAATTTGACGTGGTCTCCGCCACCGGCACTGCGATTCTGCTGGCGGCGGTGATTTCGGTGATTTTCCTGCGCATGAAGCCGGCGGCGGCGCTGCGCACCTTTGGCGAAACCCTGAAGGAACTGGCGCTGCCGATCTACTCCATCGGCATGGTGCTGGCCTTTGCGTTCATCTCAAACTACTCCGGGCTATCGGCCACGCTGGCCCTGGCGCTGGCGCACACCGGCCAGGCCTTCACCTTCTTCTCGCCGTTCCTCGGCTGGCTGGGCGTCTTTCTGACCGGCTCCGATACCTCTTCCAACGCGCTGTTCGCCGCGCTGCAGGCGACCACCGCGCAGCAGATTGGTGTGTCGGATGTGCTGCTGGTGGCCGCCAATACCACCGGTGGTGTCACCGGTAAAATGATTTCGCCGCAGTCGATCGCCATCGCCTGCGCCGCCGTGGGGCTGGTGGGGCGCGAGTCCGATCTGTTCCGGTTTACCGTTAAACACAGCCTGATTTTTACCTGTATGGTCGGCGTGATCACCACGCTGCAGGCGTATGTCTTTACCTGGATGATTCCATGACTGAACCCACACCGCGGCTGGCGGATACGCTGCGCGCGCGTCTTAGCTCCTGGATTGAAGAGCATCAGCTGAAACCTGGCATGCGTTTACCCTCGGAGCGTGCGCTGGCCGCCCGCTTCGGCGCGTCGCGCTCGTCGGTGCGTGAGGCCATCCAGCAGCTGATCAGCAGTGGCGTGCTGATCAGTAAACGCGGCGGCGGCACCTGGCTGTGCGAGCCGCAGGGGCCGTGGTCAGAACAGCGCATCGTCGAGCCGATTCGTCAGCTGCTGGCCGCCGATCCTGACTACCGCTGGGATATTCTTGAGGCGCGCCACGCGATTGAGGCCAGCACCGCCTGGCACGCCGCGCAGCGCGCCACTGAGGCGGATAAAGAGCGGCTGCGCTATGCCTTTGACGCGCTGATACAAATGAACGACTGCGACGACCCCGAACTGGCCGCGCAGGCGGATCTGCGCTTTCACCTCGCCATTGCCGAAGCCTCGCATAATCTGGTGCTGCTGCAGACCATGCGCGGATTTTTCGATCTGCTGCAATCCTCCGTGCTGCACAGCCGCCAGCGTATGTACACCCAGCCGGTGATCTTCAACCAGCTCAACGCCCAGCATCAGGCGATGTTCGATGCGGTGATGGCGGGCGACGCCGACGCGGCGCGCCAGGCGGCGATGGATCACCTCGGCTTTGTTCACACCACCATGAAAACGCTGCATGAAGACGAAGCGCGCCAGGCCCGCATCACGCGGCTACCGGGCGCCACGCAGGCTACCCGTAAGGAAGACAACTGATGATTATTTCTGCTGCCAGTGACTATCGCGCCGCGGCGCAACGTATCCTGCCGCCATTCCTGTTTCACTATCTGGACGGCGGGGCCTACGCAGAACATACCCTGAAGCGCAATGTGGCCGATCTCTCTGATGTGGCGCTGCGCCAGCGCGTGCTGAAAAACATGGCTGAGCTGAGTCTGGAAACGCGGCTGTTCAATGAAACGCTGTCGATGCCGGTGGCGCTGGCGCCGGTCGGCCTGTGCGGCATGTACGCGCGACGCGGTGAAGTGCAGGCGGCGCGTGCGGCAGCGAATCGCGGCATTCCGTTTACCCTGTCGACCGTGTCGCTGTGCCCGATAGAAGAGGTGGCACCGGCGATTAACCGCCCGATGTGGTTTCAGTTGTATGTGCTGCGCGATCGCGGCTTTATGCGCAACGCGCTGGAGCGGGCCAAAGCGGCAGGCTGCTCGACGCTGGTGTTTACCGTCGATATGCCGACGCCGGGCGCGCGCTACCGCGATGCGCACTCCGGCATGAGCGGCCCGCATGCCGCGCTGCGCCGTTACTGGCAGGCGGTCACCCATCCGCAGTGGGCGTGGGATGTCGGGCTGCACGGGCGTCCGCACGATCTCGGCAATATCTCCACATACCTCGGTAACCCTACCGGGCTGGAAGATTATATCGGCTGGCTGGCGAACAATTTCGACCCGTCGATCTCGTGGCAGGATCTGGAGTGGATTCGCGAATTCTGGGAAGGGCCGATGGTGATCAAAGGCATTCTCGACCCGGAAGATGCGCGCGATGCGGTGCGTTTTGGCGCCGATGGCATCGTGGTCTCCAACCACGGCGGACGTCAGCTGGATGGCGTGCTGTCGTCGGCGCGCGCGCTGCCGGCCATCGCCGACGCGGTAAAGGGCGACATCACCATTCTGGCCGACAGCGGCATTCGTAACGGGCTGGATGTGGTGCGCATGATTGCGCTGGGGGCTGACAGCGTGCTGCTGGGACGCGCGTTTATCTATGCGCTGGCGACGCACGGCCAGCGCGGCGTGGAGAATCTGTTGAGCCTGGTTGAGAAAGAGATGAGGGTGGCGATGACGCTGACCGGCGCGAAAACCATTGCGGACATCACCCAGGATTCGCTGGTGCAGGCGAATGCGCTGCTGAGCGAAGCCGGACTCAGCCCGGCGCGCCCGCACGCGGTGCGCTAAGCCAGGCAAAGCGCCGGCTCTTGTCTATACTGAATAGCTGTCTGACTAACAGGAGGAATGACATGACCATTCATAAGAAAGGATCGGCCCATTGGGAAGGCGACATCAAAGGCAAAGGCACGGTTAGCACTGAAAGCGGCGTGCTCAGCAACCAGCCATACGGTTTTAACACCCGTTTTGAAGGCGAGAAGGGCACCAATCCGGAAGAGCTGATTGGCGCGGCACACGCCGCCTGCTTCTCCATGGCGCTGTCGCTGATGCTGGGCCAGGCCGGTCATCCACCGAAAAGCATCGACACCACCGCCGATGTTTCACTGGACAAAAAGGGCGACGGCTTCGCCATCACCAAAATTGCCCTCAACAGCACCATTGCGCTGCCGGGCATCGATGATGCCAAATTTGATGAAATCATTCAGAAAGCCAAAGCCGGCTGCCCGGTGTCTCAGGTGCTGAATGCCGAAATCACCCTCGGCAATACGCTGAATAATTAATCGCCCTCACGGGTGACCAGCGGTAGACTATGCGATGCGCCTGCGGGCGCATCGTTGCTTTCTGCTGTCTGGAGGAAACGTGGCAAAAAAACTGGCTGCGACAAAACACTGGAAGATGATTGTGGTGTTGCTGTGCATCTGCGGCGCGCTGATGCTGATTCGCTGGGCGGCGATGATATGGGGCTAAAGGATTGGGTATGCCGCCACAAGCTCGGGGTGCTGGTGATGATTATTCTGGTGCTGGAACTGGTGCACTACCTGCTGACAGCCTCGTGGCTGCCGTGGCAGTTCTGACGCCTCAGGCATATTCGCCGTCATGCTCATGCTGGCGCAGATTGCGCACGCTGCTGCGCGCAATGCGGTAGGCCTTGCGCGGATCGCCCGCGACAAATTCAAAGGTGGGCGAATAGTAAAACGGCAGCCAGCCGCCGAAGCCGCTCTCCCACTCCCAGCGCACCGGACAGGGCCAGAGAATGCCGTCATACAAAATGTAATAAACCCAGCGTCCATTGGGACGACGGGGGCGAGTTTTTTTCATGGGATTCACAACTGTAATAGTGTAAAGCAGCTTATATTTTGAACGCTGCGGGCCCAGGTTGCAATGCCGTCTGGCTGTTTTTTATGCAATTGATGACGCACTGGCACCGAATTAACGGTGCACTTCCCCACAAAGCAGCACCACGTTCGGCCGGACTTTATGGATGCGATCGGCCATCTGTTCGCAGGCCACTTTCGTGGGGTAAATCCGCTCCGACACCGGCAGGGCATCACAGGCATCGTGGCCGCAGGCGCTCACTAACAAGACAAAACCAATCAACATAACCGACTCCTTCTGCACCATTCCCGTGGTACGGAATGCGTGGCTGCGTGTTCCTTTTTTTGATCCAGTATAGCTAAACGCCTCAGGCGTCAATGAACAGCCTGAGCGGCTTTTTTGTCCGAACAGAACGATGATAACCAGCGCCGCGCCCATTAGCAGCACAATCTGGGCTAAACTGTGCGGCACTGACAACAATAAGGAGTGATATCTGATGTCTCATGAAATTGCCCATCCGGCCAGCAGCCCAAAACAGGCCGCCCTGCAACTGGTCATCGAACTGGTGCGTGCCGGTAAACTGAGCCCGCTGCACGGCGATGCTTCCAATATGATTTCCATCTACGAGCAGTTCAAGGCACACTTCGAAGCCGACAAGCAAAAAGATTCCGCCATCTCCTGACGTTCTGCCCTTGGTGGCGCGCTGTGTCTGGCCGCGCCACTGTTCCCCGACTTTCACATAATCTCTTCCGTTTATTATTGCATCCCGATTAAATTTGCAGCGCGCTTTTTGATATTTCTCACAGATCCGTAACGCAAATCTGAAACCGGTTGCAGAAAATCTTTAGCGCGGGTATTCGTTAATTAAACCCCACACTGAGGATTGAATGATGCCAAAGATTCTACTCTGCTGCGCCGCCGGGATGTCCACCAGCATGGTGGTGCAGAAAATGGAGAAGGCCGCCAAAGAGAAGGGCGTCGAGGTTGAGATAAAAGCCGTTGGCATTGAAGAGTTTAACGATCAGATCGCGAACTTTGACTGTTGCCTGCTCGGGCCGCAGATTAAATACAAACTGGCGGACTTCCAGCCGCTGGCGCAGCAGCTAAATAAGCCTATCACTGTGATTAATAGCATGGATTACGGCATGATGAATGGCGCGAAAATATTAGATGATTCGCTAAAGCTGATTCACGCCTGACGATTATTCCGAAAATAAAATAATTGTTTACGCCTGTGCGCCAATGCACAGGCTTATTCTGTTGTTGCCTGATGCAAGGAGCTCGCCGATGAGCAGCATAAGCGAATCGTTATTTGGTGTGATTGAAAACCGCATCAGCCCGCTGGCCGGACGCCTCTCCAGCCAGCGCCATGTGATTGCCATCCGCGATGGATTTATCGCCTCGATGCCGTTTCTGATTGTGGGCTCGTTTATGCTGCTGTTTGCCCATCCGCCGTTCTCAGCTGACAGTTCATGGGCGTTTGCCCAGTGGTGGCTCGGTATGGTGCGCGCGCATGAAGCGCAAATCATGATGCCGTATAACATGACCATGGGCATCATGGCGCTGTATATCGCCAGCGCCATCGCCTATAACCTGGCGAACAGCTACAAGATGAACGGCTTTATGGCGGCCAGCCTGGCGCTGATGGCGTTTCTGGTGGTGGCCGCGCCGCAGAGCAACGGCACGCTGCCGGTTGGCTCACTCGGCGGCGAGGGCATTTTCACCGCGATTCTGGTGGCGCTGTTCGCCACTGAGCTGATGCACTTCCTGCAAAAGCACAACATCGGCTTTAAGCTGCCGGAGCAGGTGCCGCCCAAAATTCGTCAGTCGTTCGATCTGCTGATCCCGATCATCGCCATCTTCATCACGCTGTTTCCGCTCAGCCTGTGGGTGCAGGCGCAGTTTGGCCTGCTGCTGCCGCAGGCGATCATGGCGCTGTTCGCACCGATTATCTCCGCCTCGGATTCGTTACCGGCGGTGCTGGTGGCGGTGCTGCTGTGCCACATGCTGTGGTTCGCCGGCATTCACGGTGCGGTGATTGTCGGCGGCATTCTGCAGGCGTTCTGGCTGACTAACCTCGGTCTCAACCAGCAGGCGCTTAACGCAGGTGAGCCAATCACGCACGTGTTTATCGAGCCGTTCTGGCAGTTTTTCATCGTTATTGGCGGCTCCGGTTCCACCATGGGGCTGGTGCTGCTCTACCTGCGCAGCCGCTCGGCGCATCTGCGCTCGATTGGCAAGCTGAGCATTGTGCCCAGCATGTTCAACATCAACGAGCCGGTCATCTTCGGTTCGCCGGTGGTGATGAACCCGATTCTGTTCATTCCGTTTATCTGCGCGCCGTTAGTCAACGCCACGCTCGCCTGGACAGCCACCAAAACCCACCTGATTAACCACGTGGTGTCGCTGGCCCCCTGGACCACGCCGGCACCGATCGGGGCGGCCTGGTCGACCGGCTGGGACTGGCGCGTCATCGTGCTGATTGCCGTGCTGGTAACCATCGCCACGCTGATTTACTACCCGTTTTTCAAAATTTATGAGCGGCAACTGCTGCAGCAGGAGCTTGAGCAGGCCGCCGCAGCGCAACCGGTTAAGGAGGCATGATGGAAATTGATGAGAGCACGGTCATGGAACTGATTATTCAGGCGGGAGAAGCGCGCTCCTGCTCGATGGAGGCGCTGCGCGCTGCGCGGCGCAAAGAGTGGCCACGCGCCGATGCGTTGCTGAGCGAAGCCAGCGAGGCGGCCAGAGCCGCGCACCGTATCCAGACCGAATTGATTGGTGCCGACGAAGGCTGCGGCAAAATTCCGGTCAATCTGATCATGGTGCATGCGCAGGATCATCTGATGAACGCCATGCTGTGCCGTGAACTGGCGGAAGAGATCATCCAGCTGCGGCGCGAGCTGGCTGCAGACTAACAAGGAGGCAGTATGCAACATCCTAACCCCGGTGCGTTTCCGCACGGCTTTCTGTGGGGCGCTTCAACCTCGGCGTATCAGGTCGAGGGCGCCTGGAATGAAGACGGCAAAGGGCCGTCGGTGATCGATAAAGGCCATTTTCCTGAGGGGATGACGGATTTCACCGTCACCAGCGATCACTATCATCGCTTCCGGGAAGATATCGCGCTGCTGGCGGAGCTTGGCCTGAAAACCTATCGATTCTCCATCGCCTGGAGCCGCATCTATCCGCAGGGTGACGGCGAGCTGAATCCGGCGGGCATTGCGTTTTATCAGCAGCTGATTGATGAAATTTGCCGCCACGGCATTGAGCCGCTGGTCACGCTCTATCACTTCGACCTGCCGTGGGCGCTGCAGCAGGATGGCGGCTGGTCAAACCGGCGCACCGTGGCCGCCTTTGAGCGCTTCGCCATCACCTGCGTCGAGCACTATGGCGATCGGGTGAAATACTGGCTGACCATCAATGAACAGAACATGATGATCCTCAAAGGCGAGGTGATTGGCACGCTGCCGGCCGGCACGGTGGATGCGCAGAAGACGCTGTATCAGCAGAACCACCATATGATGCTGGCGCAGGCCAAAGCGATGATTGCCTGTCACCAGCGCTTGCCGCAGGCCAAAATTGGCCCGGCACCGAACATCTCCTGTATCTATGCCGCCAGCGCCAGACCGGAAGATGTGCTGGCCGCCGATAACTTTTCAGCGATCCGCAACTGGCTCTACCTCGACCTGGCGGTGCACGGCCATTACAACAACGTGGTGTGGGCGTTTCTGCAGCAGCGCGGCTGGCTGCCGCACATTGAGACAGAGGATATGGCGACCATCGCCGCCGGCCAGCCGGACTTTATCGCCTTCAACTATTATGCATCGGCCACCGTCAGTGCTGACATGCCTGAGGTCGCGCGCGGTGAGCTGAACAGCAGGCAGCAGGCCGACCAGCAGATGGCCGGCATCGACAAATCGGTGTACGTCGGCTGCAACAATCCGCATCTGCAGCAGAATCAGTTTGGCTGGTATATCGATCCGGTCGGTTTCCGCATTACAGCGCGGGAGATCTACGCGCGCTATCGCCTGCCGCTGATTGTCACAGAAAACGGTCTCGGTGCGTTCGACACGCTGGAGGCGGGCAACAAAGTGTATGACGACTATCGCATTGCCTATCTGCGCGAGCATATCACTCAGCTGCGGCTGGCAATTGCCGATGGCGTCGAGCTGTTTGGCTACTGTCCGTGGTCGGCCATCGATCTGGTCAGCACCCATCAGGGCATCAGCAAACGTTACGGCTTTATCTACGTTAACCGTGATGAACACGATCTGCGCGATCTGGCGCGCTATCGCAAGAAGAGCTTTTTCTGGTATCAGCAGTTGATCCGCAATAACGGCGCACAGCCTGATGCGGAGGTGGAATATTAACGCCCGGCGCGGCGGCATCCCGGCTGGGTCGCCGCCGCGCCAGCAGCGTGATTAGCGGTGTTGTCCCGCCATCAGCACATATTTTACCTGCACATACTCTTCAATACCGTAATGGCCGCCCTCGCGGCCGTAGCCGGAGTGCTTGATACCGCCAAACGGCACTGACGCCGTACCAACCGAGCCGGAATTGAGGATCACCATGCCGGCTTCCAGTTTTTTCGACAGGCGGAAAGCGCGGCCAACGTCCCGCGTCCACGCATAGGCCACCAGACCGTATTCGGTGTCGTTGGCGCAGCGAATCACCTGCTCTTCATCACTGAAACGGTACAGGGCAAATACCGGTCCGAAAATCTCGGTGTTGTGCACGGCAAACGAGGCGTCCAGATCGCACAGGATGGTGGGTTCATAGAACAGCCCGCCCTTCGCGTGTGGCTTGCCGCCGAGGCGCAGCGTCGCCCCCTGTGCTACCGCATCATCCACCAGCGCGGTGACTTTATCGAGCGCCATGCGGTTAATCAGCGGGCCAACCACAAATTCCTGCTGCATACCCTGATCGACGCGGATCTCACTGACTGTTTTCACCAGTTGCTGCACAAAGGCATCGTAAATCGCGTCATGCACAAAGATGCGGTTAGGCGAAATACACACCTGGCCGGAGTTACGCAGTTTGGCGCTGACCAGCCCGGCCACGCTCTCTTCCAGCGGGCTGTCGGCGAACACGATAAACGGCGCGTTGCCGCCCAGCTCCATGGTCATCTTTTTCAGCGTGGCCCCGCACTGCTGCGCCAGCAGTTTGCCGACGCGGGTAGATCCCGTGAAGGAGATTTTGTGGATGCGCGTATCGCTGGTAAAAGCTTCGCCGATGGCTTGCGGATCGCCGGTCACCATCTCAAACACGCCAGCGGGAATACCGGCCTGACGTGCATACTCCAGCAGTTTATACGCAGTAAGCGGCGTTTCTTCTGCCGGTTTGATGATCATGGTGCAGCCTGCGGCCAGCGCGGTAGCAATTTTGCGGGTGATCATCATAAACGGGAAGTTCCACGGCGTGATGGCCGCGGTCGGGCCGACCGGCTCTTTTACCACCAGCACGGAGGCGTTAGCATCGTGCGACGGCAGGGTATCACCGTTGACGCGTTTGGCCTCTTCCGCATACCACTCAATAAAGCCGAGACCGTACTCGATTTCGCCCAGCGCTTCGCTCAGGCATTTGCCGTTCTCCCTGACCATCAGTTCAGCAAACAGGTGCTTATCGGCGCGTACCAGATCGTACCAGCCACGCAGCAGTTCGCTGCGCTGTTTCGCGCTTTTTGCCGCCCATGCCGGAAAGGCGGCACAGGTGCGATCGATAGCGGCCGCGACCTCGTCGTGGCGCATGAACGGTGCTTCGCCGACGAGGCTGCCGTCGGCAGGATTGGTGACTTTAATCATTCCAGTGTGCTCCAGTGTCAGAATCAATGTGACAACCTGGCAGTCAGCGTTATCGGGCTGGCTGCCGCTGTGCAGAAATGATGCGCGTCTGGCCTTTTCGCTACAATCGATTAAAATTGCTCCATCATTGAGAAAAACTGAACGGTTAACTGATGCGTGATTTGCCACCCCTGAATGCCTTGCTGGCGTTTGAATATGTCGCCCGTAGCGGCAGTGTGCGGGCAGCGGCTGATGGCCTGTCGGTGACGCCAGGCGCGGTGAGTCGTCAGATTCGTCTGCTGGAAGAGTACTTTGGCACGGCGCTGTTTCAGCGTCAGGGGCGCGGGCTGGTACTGACGCTGCCCGGCAATGCCTATTTTCTGCAAATCAGCCAGCACCTCGACGGTATTCGCCAGGCGAGCGCCACGCTGCAGCGCAATGCCGGCCGCACGGTCATCCGGCTGCACTCCTTCACCACCTTCGCCACCCGCTGGCTGATTCCGCGGCTGGCACAGTTTCAGCTGGCGCATCCGGCGATTGACGTGCGCCTGACGACCGCGTCGGAATGGGACGATACGGTGGATTGCGACGCGGCGATTCGGCTTGGTGACGGTACGTGGCCGCAGCAGCACGCCACGCCGCTGGTGAAAAACGTGCTGGTGCCGGTGTGCCGTCCGACGGCTGACCGGCGCGCCAGCATGCATCTGGCCGGGCTGGCGCAGCATACCCTGCTGCTGGTGCGCGGACGTCCTGATGACTGGCAGCGCTGGTGCGAAGCATTTGGCGTGGAAATGGACGCGCTGCCGCACCGGCGGCAGATGGAAAGTTCGGCGCTGGCCTATCAGGCCGCCATTGAAGGGCAGGGGATTGCGCTGGCGCAGCGCGTGCTGGTGGAAGCGGAGCTGAAGGCGGGCACGCTGATCGCCATGGAGGATTACCAGCTGGACTGTGGCCGGCACACCTATTACCTGGTGCGCCCGCAGGAGAGCGTTAAGGCTGCTACGCTACAGCAGCTGGAGCAGTGGCTGGTCACGCAGGATGACGGCGATCAGAGGTTATGAGCGGCGAAACGGTCCATCGGCCACGGAAGCGCGCTCAATCAGCCGTCCGCTGAACGGCGGCAGGGGCGCAATCGCTTCGCCCTCGAGCATCGCCACCAGCTGCGCCAGCGTGTGCTGAATCATCTCCGCCACCGGCACGTGAACCGTCGTGAGCGGCGGCAGGAAAAATTCGGCCATGCGAATATCATCAAAGCCCATCAGCGATACATCCTGCGGCAGCCGTTTGCCCGCCGCACTCAGCGCCAGCGCGGCACCAATCGCCATATCGTCATTGCTGGCCATCAGCGCACTGAACGGTACGCCGGCACTCAGCAGCTGGCGTGCCGCCGCCTGACCGCTCTCCGGCGTCCACGCGCCCGGCAGTACGCGCGCCGCTTCATACGGCAGCTGATGGTCGGCCAGCGCCTGCTGATAGCCAGCCAGACGCGCGGCGGCGGTGGGCGATCCCGCCAGTCCGGTGATAAACGCGATATCATGGTGACCGCGCGTAATCAGGTAGTTCACCGCATCACGGGTATTTTGCTGGTGCGAAGCCCAGACGCAGTTCGCCGTGTGCTGCGTCAGACGGCGGTTAACCACCATGATCGGAATATCGTGCTGGTCGATGATCGCTTCCAGCGCGGCGGTGTCGAGAAAACGCGGGTAGATAATGATGGCGTCGCAGCGCAGATCGAGCAGAAACTCAATTGCCGCGCGCTCATCGTCAGCGCTGGTTTTACCATCGGCGAGGATCAGCTGGCGGCCATAGTTATTGGTCAGCGTGGCCGTCTGGTACAGCAGCTCGCTGAAATAGGGGCCGTTAAACAGCGAATGGGTGACGATCAGGCCGATATTCTGCGATTTTTGCGTCGCCAGACTGCGCGCCAGCAGATTCGGGCGGTAGCCGGTTTCTTCAATCGCCTGAAACACTTTCTGCTGCGTGGATTTGCTCACATAGCGGTTGCCCGCCAGCACGCGCGACACGGTGGCTTTAGAAACGCCCGCTTTGCGGGCCACATCCAGCATAGTAATCATCAGCGCTTCGACCATCATTCCTGCAGGCTAAAAAGCGATAGTACCTGAAAATGCAGGGAAATTAATGGCATCGTTAGCAAACAGTGAGGGGGATCAGGCGTAGAACCAGGCGGGCAGGATGGCGATCAGGTTATTCAGGGTATGCAGAAAAATCGGCAGCGCCAGGCTGTTGCTGCGCAGACGCGCGTAGCACAGCAGCAGCGAGAACAGCGTTAGCGCAACGATGGTTTCCCAGTGCACGTACTGCGTGTGCAACGCGGCGAACAGCAGCGATGTGAGCAACATGCAGGCAAAACGGCTTTTGGGCGCCCACAGCAAAAACGCCTGCAGCAGAAAGCCGCGGAACAGCACCTCTTCAAACACCGGCGCCAGCAGCACGGCGGTGAGCAGCAGAATCAGCATTGAGCTGCGTCCCTGTTGGCTCTGTTCAATCAGCCAGCCTTCCGGCTGCAGGAACTGCGTCTGCGCCACCATCAGCACAAACAGCGCGCCGATAAACAGCAGTGCCTGGCCGGGGCGCAGAAAGCCCAGAGGAATGTCGCTGCGGCGCTGGCAGTAGAAACGGTACAGGGGATAGATCACGGCAAATTCAAACAGGCACAGCACTGGCACCAGCAAGCCGTTATTGCGCAGCGTCCCGTAATTGGGAAACAGCGTAATCAGCATGGTCACGAGGTAATAAACCACAAAGCTACCCACGTAAAACAGGGTCAACGTAACTTTGTCGGATTGGGTGTCCATAGGCGACTCAGCGGGCAGAGGAAGACGCATAGTAGCAACGGCGATCGGTGCTGTCGAGGTGCGTTTGCGGAGATTTTCGCCGGTTCAGATACGCCACAATCGCGGCGCTAACTGACCGCCTCATCGCAGGCGATGCGCGGCATGACGGCTTGCGCTTTCATCTGGCGAGCAGTCGGAGAGGGAACCGAATCACTTATCTGGCGCGGAGGATGCCGCTGGCACCGTTTGGTGCACAACGGCAGAGAGAAAATTAACGAGGCTTAACGCACCCGGACGGCCACGAAGGTCATCACGATGGCGAAGCCGATAAAAATAGCCAGTTCCATCATTATCTCCTCAGAAAAGTCTTAGATAATTGTAGCGTCTGCCCGGGTGATTTTTAGACACAGCGTGCGATTAATCCGAAAATGTGAGCAGAAAATCGCGCCTTTTGTCACGCAATGCGACCAGTCTGCTGGAAAAATTTTCGCATCGGCGGCACGCTTTGTTACTCTCAGGAACCCGCTTGTTCATTATCCAGGAGGAGAAAATTGTGAACCATTATGGAAAAGCGCTGCTGCTCACGGCGATGCTCGCCTTAACGGCCTGTCAGTCAGCCAGTAAAACTGACAGCAGTCACGCCGTCAGCCACGATCCGGAAACCGACCAGTGCGGTGCCTCGCAGTATCAGAACTACCTCGGTCAGCCGCTGAGCGCGCTTGATACCCAGCGCTTTGCCGTACCGGTGCGCGCGATTCCGTGGAACGGTGCCGCCACCATGGACTTCAATCTGCGCCGCCTGAATTTCCTCGGCGATCAGAACGGGAAAATTTCCCGGGTTTACTGCGGGTAACACCAAACGGACACGGCATTGTCATCGGGCTGTCACGACAGCGGGCGAGGATAACTGCGCATTACGGAGATTTCCTCGTCACTCTCGAATATGCAATGCTCGTCTTGTTTCTTCCCGCTACGGCGGGAATTTTTTTCGCTATAACCTGCCTGCTGCTCCATATTGCCCCCGCCATAGCGCGCGATGAATCGCGGTTTTGCGGCGCCTGGCGTACAGGCAGCAATAACAGACTGACCTTACAGGAGTGACGATGAAATACCTGACCCGAACGCTGTGTTTGACGCTGCTGCTCAGCCCGCTGGCGCAGGCCTCAAGCGAGGCGGCATGGCAGCAACACGATAAAAACCTGCAGCAGGCATGTGTGCAGGCCAGCGGTCTGAAAGCGGTGAAAGTGGTGGGCAAGCCGATCATGTACGACGACAGCGTTGGCTACGATGCGCTGTTGCTCGAAGGCCGCTATCCGCAAAAGCACATGAAAAATCAGCTGGGGCGGGAACTGTGCCTGTATCAGCGTCAGAGCGGTAAAGCAGTGGTCAGCGAAGCCGACCAGCTGCGGGTGGTGAAATAATCTCCTGGGCCGCTATTTTTGCGGCCCTGCTTCTAACAGCTGCGCCAGCAGGTTGCGGTAACTCTGCAGGCGCTGTTCATCGCCTTCCACTTCCAGCCGGGTAATCACGCGGGCAATCACCGCTTTATTGGTGGCGGGCTGGCCATCATCCATCAGCTCGCGCATGATGGCGGCCAGCAAATCGCTCTCGTGCGGCGCGTGCCAGGCGGGGCTGTTGAAATAGTCGGTAATCGCCCGACTGGCGCTGTCATGGTGCGTTCTCATAGCCGACCTCCGCAGAGACAACGAAGCCTGCCACCCACGACGGGCAGCAACTGAAAACCTGAATTAAGCATGCGGACTGTCCAGGACGGGCAGCGCCTCGCCAGTGATAACTGGTGATTTTTTAAACATAGATGCGGTGTGGAATATTGTCAGTAACGAATCGTCATATTTTTTCACGTTTGCCGTCTTTCGCGATGCGCTTATCGGGCCTTAGGCCAGGTAACCGCACATAAAGACACTACAAAAGTGAGGCATCGCCCTATTTGCTGTGAGCAGAATCACGCCCGGCAGCGAAAAACTGCGTTTTCATCCTCATGCCATGTTTTGCCGTCCGGTAATGTTACGAGGTTGTTAGACTGAACCCTCGTTTCATTTTTTCTGACATCTGCGCTCATGCTACGCTCCATCGAATCCTGGAAGATCAATCTGATATCCGTCTGGTTTGGCTGCTTTTTTACCGGCCTGGCCATTAGTCAGATCATTCCTTTCCTGCCGCTTTACGTGGAAGAGCTGGGTATCCGTGGCGGCAACGCGCTCAGTATCTGGTCAGGCCTGACCTTCAGTGTCACCTTTATTGTTTCTGCCGCCGTCGCGCCGCTGTGGGGCAGCCTTGCCGATCGCAAAGGACGCAAGCTGATGCTGCTGCGCGCTTCGTTTGGCATGGGGGCGGTGATTCTGCTGCAGGCGTTTGTCACTCAGGCGTGGCAGCTGTTGCTGCTGCGCGCGCTGATGGGACTGACGTCCGGTTATATTCCCAACGCCATGGCGCTGGTGGCCGCGCAGGTGCCGCGTGAGCGCAGCGGCTGGGCGCTGAGCTGCGTGTCGACCGGACAAATTGGCGGCGTGATCCTCGGGCCGATGATTGGCGGTCTGCTGGCCGACTGGCTGGGCCTGCGCATGGTGTTTATCGTTACCGCGATACTGCTGATGGTCAGCTTTCTGGTGACGCTGTTTCTGATTAAGGAGACCGGCTACACGCCGGTGAGCAAGCAGGACAAACTGAGCGGGCGTGAGGTGATGCGCAGCCTCGATAATCCACGCCTGATGTTCTGCCTGTTCGTCACCACCATGGTGATTCAGATGTGTAACGGCTCGGTGAATCCTATCCTGACGCTGTTCGTGCGTGAGCTGGCGCCGGATGCGCAGAATATCGCGTTTCTCAGTGGTGTGATTGCCGCGCTGCCCGGCGTGTCGGCACTCATCGCCGCACCGCGTCTCGGCAAACTCGGCGATCGCATCGGTACCCAGCGTATTTTACTGGCGACCATGATCGCCTCGCTGCTGCTGCTGATTGCCATGTCGTTTGTCACCAGCGCCACGCAGCTGGGCGTCCTGCGCTTTCTGCTCGGCTTTGCCGATGGCGCGATGATGCCGGCGGTGCAAACGCTGCTGGTGCGTCATTCACGCGATAACGTCACCGGCCGTATTTTTGGTTATAACCAGTCGTTCATGTACCTCGGTAACGTCGCCGGACCGCTGCTGGGCGCAGCGGTCTCAGCCGCCACCGGTTACCGCTGGGTATTCTTCGCTACCGCGGTCGTCGTCCTGCTCAACGTGCTGTTGCTGCGGCGCTTCTATCGCCGGCCAAAAACCGAGCTGAAACCCCTTAGCCCGGCGGCCGCCGCTAAACCGGCTGACGCAGCGTCAGCGCATAGTGCCAGCGCCGCTGAGAAAGCAAAAACTCCGGGCTGACGCTCGGGCTCCACGAATCGTCGCCGCCGACGCCCATATGGAAGCCGTCGAGATGCAGCCAGCAGCCGGGTTCGTCCTGCAGCAAATGGCGGTGTGAGGTGGCGCGCAGCTGCTCAAGGCTGTGGCGGCTGAGCGAGAAGGCAAAGTCGCCGCTGATCTGCCAGCTGCCGCTATCCAGCTGGCGCGTGCCGCAGCGCAAGCCATTCTCACCCGGAAAGACGTAGCCGGTGCTGAGCGCCGCCAGCGGCAGCTGCCAGCGTGAAAACTGCGCCGCCAGCTGGCGATCCGGATAGTTTTCATGAGGCCCCAGTCCCAGCCAGCTCACCTGGTGCGGGACCTGAGCCAGCTGGCAGCGCAGGCCGATGCGCGCGGGCGGCGGCAGACCGGCGGCCTGTTGTACATCGACGCTGATAGTCAGTTCGCCATCGCCACTGATGCCATAACGCTTATGGCTGGTAAACAGATGCTGACCCTCACCCAGTACGCGATGCCAGGTTTCAATCTGCACGCCGTGCTGCAGGCTGTCGACCTGCATCGCCAGCAGCTCTGTTTGCAGCCGATCATAGCCCGCGCGTTTCCAGCGCTCGACCCAGGCGTTAGGGTCGATATTGGCAGCTTCGCTGGTGCCGATATCATTATCGATCGGTGCGCGAATAAAGCACTCCTCCAGCGGTGTCAGCATGGTTTCACGATCGTTCACCCACCACTGCAGCAGCGCGCCGCTGCGGCGACAGAAGTGCCAGCGCTGCGTGGGCAGCACCACCGCCACCAGATTGTGATTGGTTTCCAGCTGGGGCGCGCAGGCGCTGAGCGGCGGCAACGTAACCGGCAGTGCGGCCGGCAGCGCCCACTGATCCCAGGCCACGCGATGATCCGCCTCAGACCAGGGCGTGGCGGCGATCTGATGCACCGCGAGGTTGAGCCACGCTTCACCCTGCAGCGCTTCAGGCGCGGGCACGGTAAAGGTGTGGCTGCCTTCGGCATCGAGATCCAGCACCCATTCACCGCGCGCGAGGGTTACACCGTCCTGCTCAATCCACCAGCGCAGCCGTTCGTTGTCGCTGCGGCGGAATAAATATTCGCTGGTGACGGTCACGCGATACGCATCGCCGGGATCGCGCGTAAACCGGAAAAACTGCTGGGCGCGCTGTGCTTCAAACAGCGCCGGATGCGGCGTGCGATCGGCAAACACCAGCCCGTTCATGCAGAACTGGCGATCGTTGGGCGTGTCACCGAAATCGCCGCCGTACGCCTGCCACGGCTGGCCGTGTTCGTCATAGCGCGTCAGGCTTTGATCGACCCAGTCCCAGACGAAGCCACCCTGCAGCCGCGGAAACTGGCGAAATGCCTGCCAGTATTTGGCAAAGCCACCAAAGCTGTTTCCCATCGCATGGGCGTATTCACACAGGATCAGCGGACGCGCTTCATCCGGCAGGCTGATCCATTTTTTCAGTGACCACTTCGGCACCGCCGGGAAGGGCTGGTCCTGATCGACGCGCGCATACATCGGGCACAGAATATCGGTGGCCGCCGTGTTGGCACCGCCGCCCTCATACTGTACCGGGCGCGTGCTATCGCTGCTTTTCACCCAGCGGTACAGCGCATCGTGCGTGCTGCCGTGGCCGGACTCATTGCCCAGCGACCAGATGATGATGCAGGCATGATTACGATCACGCTGCACCATGCGCGTTACGCGTTCGCTATAGGCGGCAAACCAGCGCGGGTCGTCGGAGAGGCGGTTCATCGGCTGCATGCCGTGCGTTTCGATATTGGCTTCGTCAACCACGTACAGGCCGTACTCATCGCACAGCCGATACCACAGCGGATGGTTAGGATAGTGAGCGCAGCGCACCGCGTTAAAGTTGTGGCGCTTCATCAGTTCAATGTCCTGACGCATGCTGGCTTCATCCACCACCTGACCGCGCTCGGGATGGTGCTCATGACGATTAACGCCGCGTATCAGCAGCGGCTTGCCGTTGAGGCACAGCTGGCCGTGCTCAATGCTGACGCGACGGAAACCCACATCATAAGCTTCGGCTTCGATCACCTCGCCGGCATCATCAAGCAGCGTGACGACCGCGCGGTAGAGATGAGGCATTTCGGCGCTCCACAACAGCGGTTGCCGCACCGGCAACACCAGCAGGGTACGTTCCGGATAGTGGCCACGTTCATCAATGATGGCGCTGCCCGGCGGCTGTTCGTGCTGCGCAATGCAATCGCCGTTGCGCCATAGCGTGACGCGCACCCGACACTGACTGAGCGGGCGCGCGCCGGCATGGATTTTGACACTCACCCGTAAATCGCCGCGCAGATATTCCGGGCTGAGCGCGGTTTCGATCTGCACATCGCTCAGGCGGGTGTCCGGTTTGTGCAGCAGCGTCACGTCGCGGAAAATGCCGCTCATGCGCCACATATCCTGATCTTCCAGATAGCTGCCGTCGCTCCAGCGCAGCACCATGACCGCCAGACGGTTGTTTCCCGGCTGCAGCGCGTGGCTGAGATCAAATTCGGCGGGTAAGCGGCTATCCTGCGAATAGCCCATCCACTGTCCGTTGCACCACAAATGAAAGGCCGAGCTGACACCATCGAAGATGATGCGCGTCTGTCCCTGGCTTAACCAGCCGTCATCAACTTTAAATGTGAGCGAGTAACATCCGGTGGGGTTCTCACGTGGCACCAAAGGGGGATTGACCGGAATGGGATACTGCACGTTGGTATAAATGGGCGCGTCGTAGCCGTGCAACTGCCAGTTGGCAGGCACCGGCAGCGTTGCGGCGTCCGGTAAGTCCTGTAGCAGCCAGCTGTGCGGCACCGCTTCCGGCGCGGTAAAATAGCTGAAGGCCCACTGACCATTCAGCCGCTGCTGCGCAGGTGAGGAATGGCCATCGCGCGCGCTGACTTCATCGCGCCAGCTGGCAAAGGGTGGATGCGCGTCCAGGCGATGCAGGTTGGTAATAACCGGGTTTTCCCAGTCACGGCGCGCCAGCACTTCACTCAGAGAAACAGCCGCTAAGGTCATAGTGAGATCTCATTAATTGTATTGCGCTCACATTGCGTGAAATGGCGTTAGCTGTAAAGACGCAGCGCGCAATTTTGTTACTGCGCGCACAGCGAGCAGCACTGACGTTTGCGGCACAGCGTTCGCTGTAACTTAAGCTGATGTATTGCGCGGTCTGTGAGGCTTTTTTAGCGGTTTCTTGCCACTAAAACGTTAAGCGTGGTGAGCAGGCATGAATAGCGCCGGGTTGCGGAGCATTCTGTATTGTCGTGTTAACTGCCGCTTCATACACTCAGCGCAATTTCAGCAACCTGAGGTCAATATGATCCGTATCGTTAAGCTCGCTGCCGTTGTGGCGCTGGTGTCCGCGTTAAGCGGTTGTCTTTTTCCCCCGCCGGGCGGCGGCGGAGGAGGTTGGGGTGGTCCTGGCGGTGGCGGTCCCGGCCATGGGTATCAGGGACCGCGTTAATTTAGCACCAGTGCATAATTAATGCAGCGATGCGAAACGTTTTATCTGCGGCGTACTTTGTCAGTGAAACGTTTCGCCGTTATATATTGAATTTCAGCCACTTTTTTTACGCTTCGGCTAACCATTATTTTTCCTTTGGCCGGCAAAAATTCTTGTTGTTTTAATCCTGCCAATGCTAATTTTTGTTTTCCCATTCTGACTGAGTCCATCGCATGAAAAACCTGATTGCGGAACTCCTGCTCAAGCTGGCAGAAAAAGAAGAAGAGTCTAAAGAATTAGTGGTCCAGGTTGAGGCGCTGGAAATCGTGCTCACCGCCATGCTGCGCAGACTGGATGCCGCCCAGGTTAGCGACATCGCGGCGGGTATTGATCGCGCGATGCCGCCCGCCGCTTCCGTGCAGGAAAATCCGGACGCGCTGATGCTGCGCAATTACGTCGAAAAGTTGCTCAACCACCCGCGCGAATAATCCCGTCGTACGCGCATAGATTTTTTTCCGCTTTGCTTATTCCGTGCCATGCTTAACAGGCAATAATCACACGGAGAAACCGGCAATGAAATCGTGTCTTGTGGCAATAATGGCAGCAGGCCTGCTGCTGGCTGGCGGTGCGGGCGCGGCGGAGAAAACCGCGCAGCAGGAAAAAATGACGCTGTGTAATCAGCATGCAGGCGCGCAAAATCTGAAAGGCGATGCGCGTAAAAGCTTTATGAGCGAATGCCTGAAGAAAGACAGCAAAATGGGCAATATGACGCCGCAGCAGATGAAAATGAAAAGCTGTAATAACGAAGCAGGAGAGAAAAAACTCAGCGGCGATGCGCGTAAAACCTTTATGAGCAGCTGTCTGAAGAAGAGTGCTTAAACCTCTGGCGGCCTGCGGGCCGCTTTTTTGTGTCCGCACTCGCAGGGTTAATGCGCGACGTATTTTTTCTGTCATAAAGGGCACGCGTTGCCAAAACTTTACAAAATCCTTACATAAAATTCCATTTCTCCCCATCCAGTCTCTC
Organism: Pantoea sp. R102; assembly: GCF_004916815.1. Taxonomy (NCBI): domain Bacteria; kingdom Pseudomonadati; phylum Pseudomonadota; class Gammaproteobacteria; order Enterobacterales; family Erwiniaceae; genus Pantoea; species Pantoea sp. R102. The sequence goes on along the minus strand of NZ_SDFT01000051.1, from coordinate 21,434 downwards.
TGACGCTTAACCGTGGACAGAGCGGCTTTACGTGCAACATAAGGAACCTGTTGTATGGTCGCTGCGATCATTATTGGTGTATTTATTATTAGTGTGCTTTACGCCCACTCACGCGGCGTGGAAAAGCAAAAGTTTTCCCGTCAGTTATTTGATCACTCCACTTTTATGGCGCCGATCAATATGTTTATGACCGGGCTGTCGCGACTGCCGGCTAAACAGCCCTATTTTCCGGTTGAGGATTTTCCTGAGCTGCGTCAGCTGACCGATAACTGGCAGGTGATTCGCGATGAAGCCATTCGCCTGCAGGATCACATTAAAGCGGCGCAGACGCATAACGATGCCGGATTTAATACCTTCTTCAAGCGTGGCTGGAAGCGTTTCTATTTAAAATGGTATAGCGATGCACATCCGTCAGCGCGCGAACTCTGTCCGGTAACCACCGAACTGGTGAGCAACATTCCCGGCGTTAAAGCGGCCATGTTTGCTGAACTGCCGCCGGGCAGCCATCTGGGCAAACACCGCGATCCTTATGCCGGTTCGGTGCGCTATCACCTCGGCCTGCAAACGCCGAACGACGATCGCTGTTTTATTGAAGTGGATCGTCAGCGCCACAGCTGGCGCGACGGTCAGGCGGTGATTTTCGACGAAACTTACGTGCACTGGGCGCAGAATGAAAGCGAGCAGACGCGTATCATCCTGTTTTGCGATATCGAGCGGCCAATGAAATGGCGCTGGGCGCAGGCGGTCAACCATTGGGTGGGCTCGACGTTAATGTCAGCAGCGGCATCGCCCAACGACGAAAACGATCGTACCGGCTTCCTCAACCGCATCTTCAAATACGTATATGCGCTGCGCGATGCCGGTCAAAACCTGAAGAAACGCAATCGCCGGTTGTATTACTGGGTCAAACATGGACTGATTGTGGCGATTTTCGCGCTAATCATCGTGCCCAGCGTGTTCTTCTGATCCTTTCGTGCCGCTTAAAACGGCGGTTTAACAGTCAGTTAACCGCCGTTTCGCTTTGTTTCTCCTGCTAAATCCTCACGCTTTGCCACACTTACTCTTTGTAAGGAATTGTCGTATCAGACGAATAACCCCGAAGGAGGCGAACCGTGAGCTATCAATCTGTCGTGGAACTCAAGGCGCTGGCGCAGCGTAAACCCACTAAAGTGACCGTCGGCGAAACGGATATGGTGCTGATTCGCGACGGCGACCGCGTGCAGGCGCTGCAGGCAAAATGTCCGCACGCGGGCGCGCCGCTGGAGCAGGGCGCAGTGTGCGGCGACAAACTGGTGTGTCCGTGGCATAAGGCGGTATTTGAGCTGCGCGATGGCAAAATGTGCGAGCCGCTGGCGCTGGCCAATCTCAAACGCTATCCGGTGCGCATTGAACAGGGGCAGGTGCTGATCAATCCGCAGGCGATGTCGCCGGCCAGTGCGCCGGTAGCTCAGGGTGAAGCGCCGGTGTGCGTGATTCTCGGCTCTGGCGCGGCGGGCAGTGCTGCGATCTGGACGCTGCGCGATGAAGGCTTTAGCGGCCGGATTGTGCGTATCGAGCGTGAAAGCGACGCACCTTACGATCGCACCACGCTGAGTAAATTTGTCCCTTCCGGCAAGATGGCCATCGATGAGGTACCAAAGCTGCTGAAACAGGATGTGCTGGGCCCGGTGGTGTGGCTGCAGGGGGAGGTGGTGCAGCTGAAGGCGCAGGAGCAGACGCTGGTGCTGAAAGACGGGCAGCAGGTGAAGTTTGACCAGTTGCTGATCGCGACCGGCGGCGTGCCGCAGCCGCTTGATATCCCGGGCAAGGATCTGGATGGCGTGCACCTGCTGCGTTCACTGCGCCAGGCCGACACGCTGATTTCGCAGGTGGATGAGGCGCAGCAGCTGGTGATTATCGGCAACAGTTTCATCGGTATGGAAGTGGCCGGTGCGCTGCGTAACCGCGACATAGATGTCACGGTGGTGGCGCGTCATCCGCTGCCGTTTGCCAGCCAGTTCGGCGAAGAGATTGGCCGTCATTTTTATGAGCTGCACCGCAGCAACGGCGTGAAATTTGTCGAGGGTGAACCGGAAGCGCTGACCGGCGAAGGCGCAGTGAGTGGCGTGCGGCTCAAAGATGGCAAAACCGTGCCAGCCAGCCAGGTGCTGTTTGCCACCGGCATTGTGCCAGCCACCCATTTTATTCACGACCTGCCCTTACAGAAGGATGGCAGCCTGCTGGCCGACAGTCAGTTGCGGGTCAGTGAAAACATCTGGGTCGCGGGGGATATTGCCAGCTATCTCACGCCGCGTGGCGTGCAGCGCATTGAGCACTATCGCGTGGCGCATCAGCAGGGGCGCATTGCCGCGCTGAATATGCTGGGCAAACGCATCATGTACGATCGCGTGCCGTTCTTCTGGACTGCGCATTACGGCACCCGCTATGAGTATCTGGGGCATGCAGAGGAGTGGGACGATTATCGCCTGCTGGGATCGCTGCAGGACAAACGCTTCATCGCTTTTTACTGCCAGCAGGGCATGATTGCGGCAGTGTGTTCAGCCGGCATGTATACGCTCACCGCCGCGCTGGTGCACGAGATGCAGCAGCCAATGACGCTGGAACAAGGCCTGGCGCTGTTTGAAGCGTATCAGGGCTGATCCTGAAGCCAGCACCCAACAGTCCCCTCTCCCGCCTGCGGGAGAGGGTTAGGGTGAGGGAAAACCCGCACCATCACTGCTTACTCAGCGCCTCGGACTTCGCCATGCACTGCTGCATCGCGCCCATCACCGCAGCGCGGAAGCCTTTTTCTTCCAGCACCTTCACCGCTTCAATGGTGGTGCCGCCCGGTGAGCACACCATATCTTTCAGTTCGCCAGGATGTTTGCCGGTCTCCAGCACCATCTGGGCGGAACCTTTTACCGCCTGCGCCGCAAACTGATAAGCCTGCGCCCGCGGCATGCCGCCCAGCACGGCGGCATCTGCCATCGCTTCGATAAACATAAACACGTAAGCCGGTGCCGAGCCGCTGACACCCACCACGGCATGAATCAGATACTCGTTCACCACCGCCGCTTTGCCGAAGCTCTCAAAAATGGTCACCACCTCGTCCACTTCCTGCGGTTCTACCAGCACGTTCGGCGTAATAGAGGTCATGCCTTCGTTGACCAGCGACGGCGTATTCGGCATTACGCGGATGATTTTACGATCGTGACCGAGCACCGCCGCCAGCGAATCCAGCGTCACACCTGCGGCAATCGACACCACCAGCGCATCTTTCTTCAGCTGGCCGGCCAGATCCTTGAGCACTTTGAGAATCACGTTGGGTTTCACCGCGCCAAACAGAATGTCCACTTCACGTGCCAGACTCTCGACGCTTTCTGCCGCCGTCACGCCATACTGCTGCGCCATCGCCTGGTTGGTGTCGGGTTTTCGATCGTGCACCCAGATATTGGCCGGGGCGATCTGCCCGCTGTTCACCAGGCCGCTGATGATGGCTTTCGCCATATTGCCGCAGCCGACAAACCCGATTTTCTTCTCCAGCATCGCTTTATCCTTTACGTGGTTCGGTTTTCTCAGTGGGTTAGCTTACGTCAGCGGCGGTGAATAACAAGTCGCGCACAAATAACATTTGCCATTCGCGGTCAGCGCGGCAAGATCGCAGGCATTGCCCGTTAATAAGGATTAAACATGTCGATTTGGGTGGATGCCGATGCGTGTCCCAATGTCATCAAAGAGGTGTTGTATCGCGCCGCTGAGCGCACCAAAGTCACCGTGACTTTCGTCGCTAACCAGCCGCTGCGCGTACCGCCGTCGCCGTTTCTGAAAACGCTGCAGGTGGCTGCCGGCTTTGACGTGGCCGATAACGAGATTGTGAAACGCGTGCAGCCGGGCGAGCTGGTGATTACCGGCGATATTCCGCTGGCAGCAGAAGTGCTGGAGAAAGGGGCGGCAGCGCTGAATCCGCGCGGGGAGCGTTACAGCAGCGATACCATTCGCCAGCGTCTGACCATGCGCGATTTTATGGAAACGATGCGCGCCAGCGGCATTCAGAGCGGCGGCCCGTCGGCATTAAGCCCACGTGACCGCCAGCAGTTTGCTAACGAACTGGATAAATGGTTACGTCAGCGTTAATCAGACGAAGCTGTCGTCGTCGTCAAAATCACCGCCGCTGCCGAAATCGTTGAAATCATTGTTATCGGCAAAGCTGTTGTTGTCCCAGCCTGAATTGTCATTCAGGAAGGCATTGTTGCTGTCATTGCCGTTGAAGGTGTCCAGATTATCATCCACCTGCGGCAGCGCCGGTTCGTTGATGATATTGACGATCTCTTCGGGCTGCGAATGGTGGAACAGGCTGGTGAGCATGTCCGCCATCACCACACCGCCGGCCACGCCGACAGCCGTTTGCAGTGCGCCACCCAGGAAGCCGGTACCGCGCGCCGGTGCAGCATACTGCTGCTGAGGCGGTGCGGCATATTGTGGCTGTTGCGGTGCGCTGTTCCATGCCGGCTGTTGCGGCTGCGCCGGGCGCGAACCGCCGCCAAACAGGCTCGACAGGAAACCGCCGCTGCTTTGCTGCGGGGCCTGCTGCTGCGCCTGCGCCAGACGGCTCTCCAGCTCCGATACCTGCGCGTTGAGCTTTTTCATCGCCGCTTCCTGAATCAGGATCGCCTGCGCCATGTAGTAGGGCGCACCGGGCTGGCTCTGTAAATGCTGATTGATTAACTGTTCGGCACCGGCATCACGCGGGCCGCTCTGGCTTTCTGCCTGTTTCAGACGGCTGAACAGGCTTTCAATAAGTTGTTGTTCCTGGCTCTGCATGGTGAACCTCCGGTTAGGCATAGCGTGTTGTTCTTCAGGCGACCAACAGGACGTCCGTTGCCTGAACTATAAAGCGTATATGCGGGCTGCGTGACAGAAAGTAAATCAGCGGCCTGGTAAGCAAATGTTGCCCCGCGCTTACAAATCGCCTGATGCACGAAATGCGCATCGTTTTCCCGTTAAAAATCAAAATATTGTCGCTGGCTATCGCTGAAATACGCGTAATTCGTGCTTCGCGGCTGGCTGATAAAATAAAATCCAGGTATCATGCGACGCATTATTGACCTGATGACGTTGCCCGCGCGGCAGACTACGGCGGAGGATGAGCCCGGATGTCATTACCCATCTATCTGATCGGCGCACGCGGTTGCGGTAAAACCACCATTGGCCAGGCGCTGTCGCAAGCGCTGGGCTATGCCTTTCGTGACACCGACCACCACCTGCAGCTCACCACACAGCGCAGCGTGGCAGAGATTGTGGCGACGGAGGGCTGGGACAGCTTTCGCGCGCGTGAAAGTGAATCGCTGCGGGCGGTTACCGCACCTGCCAGCGTAATCGCCACCGGCGGCGGCATGGTGCTGGCTGACGTCAATCGCCACTTCATGCGCGAGCATGGCCAGGTCATCTGGCTCAACGCGCCCTCTGGCGTGCTGGCCGATCGGCTGGAGCGTCAGCCAGAAGCGGCACAGCGCCCGACCCTGACCGGCCGGCCCATCGCGGAAGAGATGGAAGATATCCTGCGTGAACGCGCGCAGCTCTATCGTCAGGCCGCGCACCATGAAGTCAACGCGATGCAGGCACCGGAGCAGGTGGTGGAACATATTCTGCAATCGCTGTCTCTCGCCCGCGCCAGCTAACTGCCTAAGAATTCTCCCTCTTTTTTACAGCGATCCTCGATTGTCTATACTGAATAGCAGGCAGAGGATCACCGCTGTCTGTGTGGAAACCTGACATAAGAGGGAAAACGATGCCAACCAGACCACCCTATCCGCGAGAAGCGCGCATTGTTGCCGTTGAAAAAGGGCAGGCGGGCAATACCGTCACATGGTATGAATTACGGGCCGACCATCCACGTCCGGATACCTTAATTAGCGAACATAAATCGGAAGCGGAAGCGCAGGATGCCAAAGACCGCTATGAAGATGTGGAAAAAGAATAATCCCGGCGGGCAGGGATGCCCGCTTTAGCTTAATTACGTCCGGTCGCTAAATAGATTTTTTATTTTCCCTGATGCGCTAATTACGGCGATAAAAGCTGCCGTCTTTTCTGTTTAATCGCTCTCCTGCCTGATAACGTCTTTTTATTTTGCCTTTAGCCCTTATTTTCTGCTGCCTTAAATAGCCTGCGTTTTGTCCGGTGCAAAATTTGCGCTTGACCGATAAACCGTCGCGTTTTACTTTCGGGTTATCGATACAGGAACTCAGTTCCATATAGTGAAACCAGCGCCATGACCACACTCGAAAATGCCGCCGCCGTGCTTAAGCTGTTTCAGCGCTTTGGCGTGGCGCAGGGCCATCCCGGCCTGACCTTTACCGAGGTGGTGGAGGCGCTGGGGCTGCCGAAAAGTACCGTGTCGCGCCTGCTGGCGACCATGGAAAGCGAAGGTTTACTGGAGCGCGATCCCGACAGCCGCTGTTTTCAGATTGGCCGCGTGCTGTTGTCCGTTGCCGGGCATTATCTTTCGACACCGCTGATTGACAGCGCATCGGCGCCGATGGCGCGCCTGGCGGCCAGCAGCGGCTGCATGGGCTATATCTCAGTGCTGGACGGTGACGATGTGCTGGTGATGCGCATGTACCACGGTCGCTTCTTTACCCAGCTGGTGACGCCGCCTGGTACACGGGTGTCGGTTACCGGCACGTCGACTGGCCGCGTGCTGTTAGCGCAGCTGAGTGATGACGAGGTGCGCGCGCGCTTCAGCGATAACTGGCAAACCGCGTCGATCAATTCACCGCTGAATATCGATGCGCTGTGCAGAGAGCTGGCGCTGATTCGTCAGCAGGGCTGGGCACTGGCCCGCAATGAAACGCTGCCTGGCATTAGCTCGCTTGCCGTAGCGGTAACCAATAAACACCGCGGTGAAAGTGCCGCATTGTGTCTCTCATTTCTTTCGCAGGAAGCGGCCCCGGGTTATCCGGAAGCGCTGCTCAGCGAATTGCGCGCAACGGCTGCACTGATGGCCGAAAAATACGGCGCAGCGTCCTGAATAAAACAGGACAACCCTAATTTGATTTCAAGGCGTAATACTTCGCGCCACACCGGGGAAATAGCAGGTCTTCGGACCTGCTTATTTCAATAATCAGGGAACGATGAATAAAACGTTGAGGTTCCGCGTGTCGGGCACAATGTCATTGCGCGTTTTCTACAGGGTGAAAATACGGGGATAATATGCGTCTGGATAATCCAATAAAAAATATTGGCGTGGGCCTGATGCTGGTTCTGCTGTCAGTTGCAGGGGCCATCATTGGGGTACAGCTGATCACAACTATTGGGGTAACGCCCAATACTTCTATTATCGGCGCGCTATTTGCCATGCTGCTGGCGCGCATTCCACTGCAGTGGTTTCGCCGCTACCGTTCGGTTGAAGTGCAAAACCTTGCACAGACCGCTATCTCTTCCGCCACCTTCGGCGCTGCCAATAGCCTGCTGATGCCGATTGCCGTGCCGTGGGCGCTGGGTGAGCCGCAGCTGGTGCTGCCGCTGTTTGTCGGCGTCAGCGCGGCCATGCTGCTGGATGCGTGGCTGCTGTATCGTCTGTTCGACACGCGCGTATTCCCGGCCAGCAATGCATGGCCACCGGGCGTGGCAGCGGCAGAAGCGATTAAAGCCGGTGATAAAGGCGGTCGCCAGGCATGGCTGCTGGTGGCCGGAATCGTGGGCGGCGTCGCGGGCTCGATGCTGAAAATCCCGATGTCCGCCTTTGGTACGGCATTCATTGGCAATATCTGGGCGCTGACCATGCTCGGCATCGGCTTCCTGCTGCGTGCCTATGCGCAACCGGTTGCTGGTATCGATATTAACGCGCTGTACATTCCGCACGGCGTCATGGTCGGAGCCGGTCTGGTGGCGCTGATTCAGGTGGTGCAGGTGATTCGCAGTCGCCGTCACGACAACCTCAACGTCAGCCGCAGCGACAACGAAGTCAAACGCGCGCTCGGCCTGGGAACCGTTGGCTATATCGTGATCTCGGCACTGCTGGCGCTGGGCGGCGGGCTGTGGAGCGAGATGGGCCTGCCGATGCTGCTGCTGTTTATTATCTACGCGGCCTTTGCCGCCTTCGTGCATGAGCTGATTGTCGGCATCGCCGCCATGCACTCGGGCTGGTTTCCGGCCTTCGCGGTGGCGCTGATCACCCTGATCCTCGGCATCCTGCTCGGCTTCCCGCCGCTGGCGTTGTGCCTGCTGTGCGGCTTCACCGCGGCCACCGGTCCGGCCTTCGCTGATATGGGCTATGACCTGAAGGCCGGCTTTATTCTGCGCGGCAACGGGGCCGATGTGCAGCAGGAGCTGTGGGGCCGCCGCATCCAGCTGATCGCCGCGATGATCGCTTTCGTCATCGCAATTCCGGTGGTGTGGTATGCGCATAACCTGTTCTTTGTCGACAACCTGCTGCCGCCGGTGGCGCGCGTTTACGCCAAAACCATTCAGGCCGGCGCGGAGCCGGGCATTGCCGGTAGCCTGCTGATGTGGGCGATTCCGGGGGCGATTATTCAGCTGATCGGCGGGCCTAAGCGCCAGCTCGGCGTGCTGTTAGCCACCGGTCTGTTAATCAACAATGCCGCCGCAGGCTGGGCGGTGCTGGTCGGGATTGCGTTACGTGTCCTGATCCTGCGCGTGTGGGGCGAGCGTGGACGTTCACCGATGGAGGTGATGGCCGCTGGATTCATTGCGGGCGACGCGCTGTACAGCTTCTTCCACTCACTTTTTGCCAGTAGCAGTAAGAAATAATCCAGGGATTTAGCGATGAGTTTACAGCAGACACTACAGGTTTTTGAGTTACTCGACAGCGCCTACGTGGATGGCCAGCAGGTGGTCGATCTGTTCGCCGCCTATCCTGGCGTGCAAGCCAGCTTTAAGCGCGTCAGCGGGCCTAAAGGGCGCACCGATTTTGTGCGCATCGACATTCCGGGCGCCCAGGGCAAAAGCCGGGGCGGCAGCGCGCCGACGCTGGGGATCATTGGCCGTCTCGGCGGCATCGGTGCGCGCCCGACGCGCATCGGCATGGTGTCCGACGCCGACGGTGCGGTTGCTGCGGTGAGCAGCGCGCTGAAGCTGGCACAGATGCAGACCAAAGGGGACGTGCTGGCCGGCGACGTGATCGTAACCACCCATATTTGTCCGGATGCGCCGACCCGGCCGCACGAGCCGGTGGACTTCATGGATTCGCCGTGCGACGACATCACCATGAATGACAACGAAGTGGTTGCGGGCGTCGACGCGATTCTCTCTATCGATACCACTAAAGGAAACCGCATCCTCAACCATAAGGGCTATGCGCTATCACCCACGGTGAAAGAGGGCTACATCCTGCGCGTGTCGGAAGATCTGCTGCGCATCATGGAGATGACCAGCGGTCAGCCTGCGGTGACGTTCCCGATCACCACGCAGGACATCACCCCTTACGGCAACGGCGTGTATCACCTCAACAGCATCCTGCAACCGTCCACCGCCACTGATGTGCCAGTGGTGGGCGTCGCGATTTGTGCGCAATCCGTGGTGCCTGGCTGCGGCACCGGCGCCAGCCATGAAGTGGACATCGCGGCGACCGTGCGCTTTGCGGTGGAAGTGGCCAAAGAGTTTGGCCGTGAGACCTGCCAGTTTTATGACCCGCAGGAGTACGCGCTGCTGCTATCTTTGTATGGTAGCCTCAGCCACCTGCGCAGCCGGAAAGCCTGATGATGAAACCGTCGCTTGTAACCTTAACCATTGGCCAGTCACCGCGTAGCGATATTTTGCCGCTGCTGCAGGAGCATTTGCCCGCCGACGCCGTCGCGCATGCCGGTCTGCTGGATGGCCTGACGCTGGCTGAAGTGGAGCAGTTATACGCTCCTGCGCCGGGCGATAAAGTGCTGGTTTCGCGCATGAGCAGCGGCGAGCAGGTACGGCTGGCGGCGGCCACTGTCGAACAGGGATTGCAGCGTAAAATTACCGCGCTGGAGCAGCAGGGTTACGACACCATTCTGCTGCTGTGTACCGGTGAGTTCGGCACGCTAAAAACCACGTCGGCGCTGCTGCTGGAGCCGGATCGCATCATTCCGCCGCTGGTCAGCGCCATCGTACAGGCGCACAAAATCGGCATCGTGGTGCCGGTTGAGGAGCAGATCGCTGAGCAGGCCAGCAAATGGCGTAACCTGCAAAGCTCGCCCTGTTTTGCCGTTGCCAGCCCGTACCTGGCGCAGCAGAGCGAACTGATGGAAGCCGGACTGACCCTGCAGGAGCAGGGCGCTGATGTGGTGGTGCTCGACTGTATCGGTTATCACCAGAAACACCGCGATTTCCTGCAGAACATGCTGGGCATTCCGGTGCTGCTGTCGAATGTGCTGGTGGCGAAACTGGCGGCTGAACTGATCGTCTGATCGAGGCCGATCACAACTTGCGACGGGCGGCGCTAATTCGCGTGACAGATCAGCGAGTTCCCTTGTAATCTGCCGGTAACCCTAATGTGCTGTGAGGAAGTAACATGCTCAACGTAAGTGAGTATTTCGACGGAAAAGTGAAATCCATTGGTTTCGACAGCGTGACCATTGGCCGGGCCAGCGTTGGCGTGATGGCGGAAGGCGAATACACCTTTGGTACCGGCCAGCCGGAAGAGATGACGGTAGTGAGCGGCGCGCTGAAAGTGCTGCTGCCGGGCGAAGCCGAGTGGAAATGGTACGAAGCCGGATCGGTATTTAACGTGCCGGGCCACAGCGAATTCCACCTGCAGGTGGCGGAGCCAACGTCTTACCTGTGCCGCTATCTTTAAGCGTTAAAGCAGCATCCATTATCAACCGGTAATGCCTGTGCGGCGTTACCGGTTTTTTTATGCGCCAGCATGGGGTGTGGCCTGCGGTCAGCATATTTGCAGGGGCGCCATTCATGGCGACCGTTAAACATACCCGTACTATCCTTCCAGCCGGCGATGCCCGCTTAACGCTGCGCTTCGCCGCCTAACGCTTCCACCAGATTGCTGATCAATGCCGCCAGCTCGCTGGTCATCAGAATGAAATCGGCATCAAAACGCTGGGCGAAATCATCGCGATCGATATCGTCATTCTGCTCGCGCAGCGTGTCGCTGAACTTCAGACGCTTCACCGAGGCATCATCGGCCATCACCAGCTGAATACGCTCCTGCCAGTCGAGCGCCAGTTTGGTGACCACTTTACCGGCTTCGATGTGGGTGGCGATCTCGTCGGAAACCAGATCCTGTTTTTTACAGCGGATCACGCCGCCATCTTCCAGTATCGCCTTCAGCTCAGCCTCGTCCATCAGGGTGAAACCCGCCGGCAATTCACCGGAGCGCACCCATTCGGTCAGCGTCAGCTCGATCGGATTTTCCAGCGTCAGCGGCACTACCGGCAGCGAGCCGAGGCTCTTACGCAGCAGCGCCAGCGTATCTTCCGCTTTCTTCGCGCTGGCGCAGTCGACGATGATCAGATTATTGACGGTGTCGATCCACATAAAGGTCTGACTGAAACGGCTGAAGGCGCGCGGCAGCAGGCTGTGCAGCACTTCATCTTTCAGCGAATCCTTTTCGGTCTTTTTCAGCTTGCGGCTCTGTTCCGCTTCCAGCTTCTCAATTTTGGCTTCCAGCGCCTGCTTCACCACCGGCGACGGCAGAATTTTCTGCTCGGTGCGGGCGCAGATCACTATCTGACCGTTAATCACATGCGTCAGCGCTTCGCTGCGGTTGCCCATCGGCGAGACCCAGCCGGTTTTGGCCATGTCCTGGCTGCCGCACGGCGTGAAGGTGAAGGCGTCGAGCTGTTTTTCCAGATCGTCTGCGGACAGCGGGATGTCCCGATTCAGACGATAAACCATCATATTTTTAAACCACAACATCAGGATTCCTTACCGTGGGTGCGATCGGGCGCACAAGTCTAAAACAGTCAGCGCGCATGATAGCGAAACATCGGAGTGGTTTCATTGCCTTTCCCGATTCAGCCTTCTACTGTATCTGTCACCTGAACGAATAATGAGGAATAAATCGTGCGTATCGGTATTGATTTAGGCGGCACCAAAATTGAAGTGATTGCGCTGTCTGACCAGGGCGAGGAGCTTTTTCGCCACCGCGTGAATACCCCGCGTGACGACTACGCGGCCACGGTGCAGGCGATTGTCGATTTAGTCCTGCTGGCGGAAGCGCAGACCGGGCAGCAGGGAACGGTCGGCATCGGCATTCCCGGCACGATTTCTCCTTATACCCAGCGGGTAAAAAATGCTAACTCGACGTGGCTCAACGGCCAGCCGCTGGACAAAGATTTGGCGCGTGCGCTGAATCGTGACGTGCGCATCGCCAACGACGCGAATTGCCTGGCAGTTTCCGAAGCGGTGGATGGCGCAGGCGCAGGCCAGCCGCTGGTGTTTGCGGTGATCATTGGCACCGGTTCCGGCGCAGGCGTGGCCATCAACGGAGAATCACGCATTGGCGGTAACGGTAACGCAGGCGAGTGGGGGCACAATCCGCTGCCGTGGATGGATGAAGACGAACTGCGCTATCGCGCGGAAGTTCCGTGCTACTGCGGGCTGCAGGGCTGTATTGAGACGTTTGTCTCCGGCACCGGCTTCGCCATTGATTATCAGCGTCTCAGCGGACAGGCGCTGAAGGGCGCGGAGATTATCCGGCTGATCGAACAGCAGGATCCGGTGGCCGAGCTGGCGATGAGCCGTTATGAAACGCGGCTGGCCAAATCGCTGGCGCAGGTGGTTAACCTGCTCGATCCGGATGTGATCGTGCTCGGCGGCGGCATGAGCAACAACGATCGGCTGTACCAGACGGTGCCGACGCTGATGAAGCAGTGGGTGTTCGGCCGCGAGTGCGAAACGCCGGTGCTGAAAGCGGTGCACGGTGACTCCAGCGGCGTGCGCGGTGCCGCCTGGCTGTGGCCGGTGAAAGGGTAGCATCACGGCGCTTTATGCGTGCTTAACCCCTCTTCCAGCGGAAGAGGGGGCCGAAGCGGGTCAGTTTTGGCTTAACTGACCGGCGTGACACACGATATCGTGCGCATGCAGCACGGCTGGCCGGTTTTCATTCAGTCGGATGGCGGCATAAATATCGATATGCAGATTTTGCGCTTCATCGTCAGCCAGTGCGCGATAACACAACCCTTCCTGATGAAAGGTACATTTCGACTGCGGCATCAGGGCAAAGCCTTTTCCTCGGGCAATGTGTGTCAGCATAACCAGTGAATCATCGGGCTCTTTAACTCTTTTAAGCGGGGTGTGGAGCTGTGAAAACAAGCGTTCACATTTATCGTAGAATGACGGATTTGCGCTTCTGGCAAACCAGAACAGCGGTAAATCACCGATCGCTTCCAGCGAGACTTTTTCTTTCAGGCTGGCCGGATGTCTGGCCGGCATTGCTACCAGCAAAGGCTCACGACCGATCCACTGGTACTGCACGGTATCTTCGTGGCCGGTTGCCCTTTCGCCCGTCAGTACCAGGTCCAGGCGGTTTTTTGCCAGACACTGCAGCAACTGCGCAGACGTCAGATCGGGCGTTTCCACATCGTCGGCGGCGTCCAGTTTCAGCAGTTGCTGGTGAATGGGCGCAATCAGTGCAAAATTCAGCGTGCGGGTGAGGCCGATACGCAGGCGCTTTTCTGAAGAAAGCGGGCCTGGCTTGAGTTCATTCAGCGCCTGAAGGATCTTCTCCGCTTTGATTACCAGCGCCCGGCCAGCGTCCGTCAGACTGACGTCATGGGTGCTGCGGCTAAACAACGGCTGCTCCAGCACGGCTTCAAGGCGCTTAATCTGTCGGGTTAGCGGAGGCTGAGTCATTCTGAGCCGTTCGGCGGCCCGGCGAAAGTTCAGCTCGTGCGCAACCGCAAGAAAGCATTGCAGCTGTTTCACGCTGGGGAGATGGTTGCTGATAAGGTGCTCTGCCGTCGCCATAGAGTCCATCCGGGTAATCAAAGACGTTATTCTACCCCGCGAAAGATCAGCAGGATATGGGGTAATCGGTCTGGTCGCGCAGCAGGCTGGCGGCGCGACGTCAGAAAAAATAACCGGGCGTTACCCGGTTATGGCTTCAGGCATTAATGCTTTTCATCCCTTCCTGAGAATAGCGCTCGCCCCTGATCTCAATGTGCTGATGAATAGCGTTCAGTAAGGCGATATCTGCCTGCTCCAGCACGATATCGGCGGCCTGCGCATTTTCCGCCAGATAACGGGTCTGTTTCGTCCCCGGAATGGGGATCAGCTTGTCGTACTGCGCCAGTAGCCAGGCCAGCGCAATCTGCCCTGGCGTGCAGCTGTACTTTTCAGCGAGCGGGTGCACCGCGTCAAGAAGCTGGGCGTTATGGTCGAGGCTGGATTGACTAAAGCGCGCATTATTTTTGCGGAAATCACCCTCAGCGAAGTCGCTGTTATGACGATACTTTCCGGTCAGAAACCCTCTGCCCAGCGGAGAGTAGGGAACTAAACCTATACCCAGCACTTTCACCACCGGCAGAATCTCAGCTTCGATATCGCGCGTCCACAGTGAATATTCGGTTTGCAGGGCGGCGATCGGGTGGACGGCATGGGCCCGGCGCAGGGTTGAAGCAGAAACTTCACACAGGCCAATGTGGTTGATCTTACCCGCTTTAACGAGGCGGCTCAGGCATTCCATGCTCTCTTCAATCGGCGTAACCTGGCTCACGCGGTGAAGATAGAACAGATCGATGCGCTCAACGCCAAGCCTTTTAAGCGATTCATTACAGCAGCGGGTGATGTAGTCAGGTTGGTTGTTAATCGTCCGGGCATAAGCCTGGTCCGCAGGGCGATCGATACCGCACTTGGTGGCAATTTTAAACTGCTCACGCGTGGTGTTATCCAGACCGGCAAGAAAGTGGCCAATCAGCCGCTCATTATGGCCCCGCCCGTACATATCCGCGGTGTCGATAAACGTGATATTCAGGTCGATAAGCGTGTGTAACAGCTGCAGTGAAGCGTGGTCGTCTGTCTGGCCATAAAATTCGCTCAGTCCCATGGCACCATAGCCGATCGAACTGACAGTCAGGGTTTGCGATAAATGTCGGGTGTGCATAGTGGCTCCTTTTGTGGTTTTTTTGATTGTTGCACCCCGATTACGCGTAATGAATTGTCATTTTCGTCATGCAAAAAAGGTATCACAGCAGCATGACCGGAGCGGTGCTGTGGTGGGATGGATTTATCGCGTGGGGCAGAAAGAGACGGGTACACAAAGGGCTCTGTGTACCCGCCTCCGTTGCCTGAAGGTCAGGGGCAATGCGTTGCTTACTCGCCGACCAGCATGGAATCCTGCGGTGCGCGCTCGCGCTGGGCTTTGGTGGCGAGGAAGTAAAGGTAGCCGAGCACCATAATCGCCACAAACAATCCGCCGATTACCGGGTTAAACCACAGCATCGCCACCAGACACACCAGCGACAGCACCAGTGCGATGCCCGGTACCAGCGGATAGCCCGGCGCACGGAAGCTGCGCTCCAGATCAGGTGCGCTGCGGCGCAGCTTAAACAGGCTCAGCATACTCATCAGGTACATCACAATCGCGCCGAACACTGCCATGGTGATCATCGCCGCCGTCAGCGTCATGCCCTGCAGATTGATCAGTCCGTCGCTGTAAATGGCGGCGATACCGATGGCACCGCCGGCGATGATGGCGCGGTGCGGCGTCTGGAAGCGCGACAGCTTCGCCAGGCTGGGCGGCAGATAGCCCGCGCGCGCCAGGGCAAAGAACTGGCGCGAGTAGCCAAGGATGATGCCGTGGAAGCTGGCGACCAGGCCAAACAGGCCGATCCACACCAGCATATGCATCCAGTTAGAGTGCTCGCCGACGATCATCTTCATCGCCTGCGGCAGCGGATCGTTGATGTCCGACAGCTTGCGCCAGTCGCCCGCGCCGCCGGCCAGCAGCATTACGCCAATCGCCAGCACCACCAGGGTAAGAATGCCGCTGATGTAGGCTTTCGGGATGGTGCGCTTCGGATCTTTGGCTTCTTCGGCCGCCATGGCCGCGCCTTCAATGGCGAGGAAAAACCAGATAGCGAATGGGATGGCGGCAAAGATGCCGGACAGCGCTGGCATGCCAAAATGGTCGCTGCCGGCCCAGCCGTTAGCGGCGAAGTTAGCGACGCTGAAACCCGGCGATACCACGCCCATGAACACCAGCAGCTCCAGCACTGCCAGCACCGTCACCACCAGTTCGAACATCGCGGCCAGCTTCACGCCGAGAATATTCAGTGCCATAAACAACAAATAAGCCCCGACCGCCGCCGTTTTGGGGTTGAGATCGGGATACTGCACGTTGAGGTAGGCGCCAATCGCCATGGCGATGGCCGGCGGGGCGAACACGAACTCAATCAGCGTCGCCAGACCGGCAATCAGACCACCGGTTTCGCCAAATGCCCGACGGCTGTAAGCGAACGGCCCGCCAGCGTGCGGAATCGCCGTGGTCAGTTCGGTAAAGCTAAAAATAAAGCAGGTATAAAGCGTGGCGATCAGCGCGGTGGTGATCAGGAATCCCAGCGTCCCGGCCACGCCCCAGCCATAGCTCCAGCCGAAATACTCACCGGAAATCACCAGTCCAACCGCAATACCCCATAAATGCAGGGTGCCCAGCGTGGGTTTTAGTTTGCCTGTCATCTTCATCTCCCCGTCATGCTTGTTGTGCGGCGTTGGCACCGCGCTATTGTGGGTTTGCGCTACAGTGAAGGGATAATGCCGCTGCCCGGGACGGGAAAACTTGACGCCGGCGCAGTGAGTTTTGTCCTCTGCGGTCAACTCGCTGCCAGAAAAAGCGCTGGCTGTACGCTGCGGTCAACTTTTGCTGTTCTGCGGTCAGGCAGTCAGGACGACCTCATCCCATGCTGATAACACTGGTTTATAGAGACTGATGCTGGAGAGTGATGAATGAGCGCCAAACAAGCCGAATCCCTGACCGATGCCGAGATCACCCTGCTGGCGCAACGTGCGCTGGCCTACTATCCCGCCGCGCTGCACGGTGAGCTGCAATTGCTGTGCCGTTCGGAGAACGCCACCTTTTTGCTGCGTGCCGGCGGCAAACGCTACGCGCTGCGCCTGCACCGGCCGGATTACCACAGCAAAGCGGATATTCTCAGTGAACTGATGTGGCTCGATGCGCTGCGCGAGACCGGCATCATGGTGCCGCAGGCCATCCCGGCGCGCGACGGTGAAAGCGTGCTGACGCTGACGCTGGCGGACGGCAGCACGCGTCATGCGGTGCTGTTCCACTGGATTGACGGCGAGATGCCGACCACCGACGTCGATCCCAAAGCCTTTCAGCAGCTCGGTACCATCACCGCGCGCCTGCATCAGCACAGCCGCAGCTGGCAGAAACCAGAAGGTTTTCAGCGTATTATCTGGGATCATCACACCATGGTCAGCGAGCACAGCCACTGGGGGCGCTGGCAGGATGCGCCCCATCTTGATCCGGCCGATCACGGCATTATCGCAGCGGCGGTGGAGCGCGCCGGGCAGGCGCTGGCGGAATTTGGTAAAGAGCGCGATCGCTACGGCCTGATCCACGCCGATCTGCGTCTGACCAATCTGCTGCTGCACAAAGGCGAGACCCGGGTGATCGACTTCGACGACTGCGGCATGGGCTGGTATCTGCACGATCTGGCGGCCGCGATCAGCTTCGTCGAGCACCATCCGCGTGCGGCGGAGTGGGTGGATAACTGGATCCTCGGCTATGAACGCGTGGCGCACATCAGTGATGCTGAGATGGCGCTGGTGCCGACGCTACTGATCCAGCGTCGTATCCAGATGACGGCGTGGATGGGCACGCACGCCGATACCGAGATGGCGCTCAGCCTCGGGCCGCACTGGGCCAGCCATTCGGTGCGGCTGTGCCGTCGCTATCTTGAGAGCAGCGAACTGCCGGTAGGCGCGTGACCTGCACCAGCGGAGGGCAGCGGCGCGCGCTGATGGCGTAATCTGGTGCCTGCGCATCAAGCGCGCCAGCCGTCACAGGCGCGCTGACAGGAACGCAGATCGCCGCCGGGAGCGCGCCAGTGGCGGCCAGGCGGTGCATTGCCTTGCACCGCGCGCCGCCGGGTGACGCTGGTATGAAAATTGCTGGATCCCTTCATTCTGTTATCCGCGCGATCCCTGAGAGGTTCCCATGCAATCACTCATCTCTGCTGCTGATGCCTTCAGCGCGTTTGCCACACCCGCCAGCAACCGTGGCGTTCTGGCCGCGGCGGCGACCGGTCTGAGCGCCTTCATTACGGATAAAGGCGGCGATGTCGATCGCATCTTTGGCATCAGCGGTATCGATTCCGAACTGCTGGCCAGCCCGACACTGAGCCTCGGGCTGGTGAACTATTGCCGCGTGATGGAAGAAGCGGCGCGCCACTCCGGCTTTGATAACTTCGGTTTGCATTACGGCAGGCAGTTCAAACCGCAGTCATTAGGGTTAATTGGCTACATCGGACTGTGCTCGCCGACGCTGGAGCAGGCGCTGCACAATGTGGTGAACGCGTTTCCCTGGCACCAGCACGATACGCTGACGCGGCTGGTGGACAAGGGCGACTGCTGGCGGCTCGATTATCAGGTGCGCCACGGGGCGATCCTGGCACGCCGTCAGGATGCGGAGCTGACGCTCGGCATGTTCCTCAACCTGATTCGCCACGTGGCGGGCAAAAACTGGGCACCGCGCGAGGTGCACTTTGAACATCCGCGTCCGGAGCAGTGGCACGAGCACTGCAAAGTGTTTGATGCGCCGGTCTGGTTCGATCAGCCGTTTAACTCACTGCTGATCGCGAAACGTGACCTGCAGCGCGCCATGCCGGAGCAGGATGCGATGCTGCTGATGGTGATGCAGGATGCCATTCGCCGCCTCAACAGCAGCGCCAGCGTGCAGAGCGTGGTCGAACAGGCGCGTTCGCAGGTCAGCCTGACGCTGATTCAGGGCGAACCGGTACTGGAGGAGATCGCCGGCAAAATGGGGTTGTCGAGCTGGTCGCTGCAGCTACGCCTGCGCGAAGAGGGCATCAGCTTTAGCGCGCTGGTGGATAAGGTGCGCTGCGAAATGGCCACGCACTACCTGCAGCAAAGACAGCTGCCCATCTCGGAGATGGCGCTGCTGCTTGGCTATTCCGAGGTCAGCGCGTTTTCCCGCGCCTTCCGCCGCTGGTTCGGCATCAGCCCGCGCCAGTGGCGCCAGGATGGGCTGGTAAGTCAGGCCGGTGTGGCGCAAAGCCAAACCACGCTGGCTGGTCGCGCTGCGGCGGAGGCGGTAAGCCGCGCGACTGACCAATAAGCTGCCACGCGCGCAAACACAGCGCTTCGTCGCCCTGGGTTTGCGTCACCGCGTAGCGCCCACTGTTCTGCCACTCCAGGCGCACCCAGCACTGCTGTCCGGCATAGCGCGCCGCATCGTGAAACTGTTTATTGAGCTGCTGCTGCAGTGCTTCACTCCAGTGGCAGGCGGCGCTGTCAGCATCGCCCTGCGGCTGGCACTGATTGGCCAGGCTGGGGGCTGGCGCGGACACCTGCTGGCAGGCGCTGAGCCCCACCATCATTACTAACCCACCTGATAGTCTCGCTAATCGATTAATTAAATTCATTAATAAGCCTGCATTTTCGCTAAAGATTCCTGGCGCTGCTGCCGACAGTCTACAGACCGCAGCAGGGAATGCTATGGCATTACTCTGACTGTCGGCATAACCAGAATTTGCCGCCTGGTGGCGGTGTTATCCCTTCCTTTATTCATGGACCAGAAATGCAGAAGAAATATGCCTTTGCGGCACTCTCCTTGTTAAGCGCCGCGCTGCTCAGTGGCTGTGCCACCGAGTCGTCGCGCGCCATCGACGCACCTCAGGTTCGCGCCGCAAGCCAGCCGGCTTATCAGGGCGTGCGCAGCCCAATCGCGGTGGGACAGTTTGATAACCGTTCGTCATACATGAATGGGATTTTCTCCGACGGCGTTGATCGTCTGGGCAACCAATCCAAAACCATTCTGATTACGCATCTGCAGCAGACCAATCGCTTCAACGTGCTGGATCGCAGCAACCTGAAAGAGCTGCAGCAGGAAGCCGATTTCAAACACAGCCAGCAGAACATCAAGGGCGCTAACTACATCATCACCGGTGACATCACCGAGTTCGGGCGCAAAGAAGTGGGCGACCAGCAGCTGTGGGGCATCCTCGGGCGCGGTAAAAGCCAGATCGCTTACGCCAAAGTGAACCTGAATGTGGTGGATGTGACCACTTCAGAAGTGGTGTACAGCGTGCAGGGCGCGGGTGAATACCAGCTGTCAGCGCGTGAGGTGATCGGCTTTGGCGGCACCGCCAGCTATGACTCTACCCTGAACGGCAAAGTGATGGATCTGGCGATCCGTGAAGCGGTCGACCACCTGGTGGATGGCATCAATAACGGCGCATGGCGCCCGGTGAAATAAGGATATTGACGATGAAATTACTGCAACTGAGCGCCGCGCTGATCGCGGCAGGCGTGCTGGCCGGCTGTGCGCCAAAAGGACCGGAGCCGATCTACTACTGGGGTGATTACCAGCAGCAGGTCTACAGCTATTACCAGAAAGACAGCGATCCGCAGAAGCAGATTGATGCGCTGAATCTGGATATCGAAAAGGCCAAAGCGGTGAACAAGCCGGTGGCACCCGGTCTGCACGCCCAGCTGGGCCTGCTGTACGCCAAAAACGGCAACACGGATAAAGCTTTCAGCCAGTTCGCCCTCGAGAAGCAGCTGTTTCCGGAATCGGCGCCGTACATGGACTTTCTGATGAAGAAAAAAGGAGTGAACCAATGAAAAAACTGATTGCCGTGTGCGGCGTATTCGCGGCGCTGCTGCTGACCGGCTGTGCCCAGAATAAGAAACCGTATGACTACAGCGCCTTCCGTGCCAGTAAGCCGGCGTCAATTCTGGTGTTGCCTGCCGATAACCGTGCGCCGGATATCAACGCGTCGCACAGCTTCACCTCGCTGGTGACCCAGCCGCTGGCGGAAGCGGGTTACTACGTGTTCCCGGTGGCGGTGGTGGAAGAGACCTTCCAGCAAAACGGCCTGAGCAACGGGCATGAAATTCAGGCGGTGAGCACGAAGCGCTTGCATGACATCTTCAACGCAGACAGCGCACTGTACATTTCGATTACCGATTATGGCAGCAGCTATCTGGTGGTTGATTCGGTGACCACGGTCTCGGCCACTGCCCGTCTGGTCGATCTGCGCAGCGGTAAAGAGCTGTGGCAGGGCATGGCCACCGCCAATGATTCTGAGAACAGCAACAACAGCAACGGCGGCATCATTGGCATGCTGGTGTCGGCGGCGATCAAACAGATTGCCAGCAACGCGGGCGACAAAGCGCACACCATTGCTGGTGTCACCAGCGCACGTCTGTTAGCGCAGAACGAGCAGGGTGGTCTGCTGGCCGGCCCGCGCTACAAAGCGCCGGTTACGCGTTAATCTACCTGGCGCGGCGATCAGCTGATCGCC
>NZ_SDFT01000050.1:0-20033 GCF_004916815.1 Pantoea sp. R102 | reverse complement strand
TGGGCGACCAGAAAGTGCTGGAGCAGATCGAAAAGCAGCTGCATAAGCTGGTGGACGTGTTGCGCGTCAGCGAACTGGGGCAGGGCGCTTACGTCGAGCGTGAAATCATGCTGGTGAAGATTCAGGCCAGCGGGTACGGTCGTGAAGAGGTAAAACGCAGCGCGGAAATTTTCCGTGGGCAGATCATCGATGTGACACCGACGCTGTACACGGTTCAGCTGGCCGGCACCAGCGATAAACTCGACGCGTTCCTCAACACCGTGCGCGAAGTGGCGGAAATCGTTGAAGTGGCGCGTTCCGGCATCGTCGGGGTATCACGCGGCGATCGCGTAATGCGTTAATACCGCAAAGTTATCATCGGTTTTCAAGCTAACCCGGCGGAATGCCGGGTTTTTTTATTTTATACGCTTCGGCCGCTTGTGCATGAAAAGCGGTTGCTCAGCGTACTGTTCTGCGGTTAGATGTTACAAATGTTTTACCCTTAGCTACTCTGCGGACATTTTCGCCAGCCCTGGCTTATCAGAATTAAGGTGTCATCGTGAAACTGGATGAAATTGCGCGCCTGGCGGGCGTGTCGCGCACCACGGCGAGCTATGTCATCAATGGCAAAGCGCGGCAGTATCGTGTCAGCGACAAAACCGTTGAGAAAGTCATGGCGGTGGTGCGTGAGTACAACTATCACCCCAACGCGGTGGCTGCGGGCCTGCGCGCCGGACGCACCCGTTCGATTGGTCTGGTGATCCCCGATCTGGAAAACACCAGTTATACCCGCATCGCCAACTATCTCGAACGCCAGGCGCGTCAGCGCGGCTATCAGCTGCTGATTGCCTGTTCCGAAGATCAGCCGGATAACGAAATGCGCTGCATTGAGCATCTGCTGCAGCGTCAGGTGGATGCGATCATCGTTTCCACGTCGCTGCCGCCGGAACATCCGTTCTATCAGCGCTGGGTCAACGATCCGCTGCCGATTATCGCGCTGGACCGTGCGCTGGATCGTGAACACTTCACCAGCGTGGTCGGTGCCGATCAGGATGACGCGCAGGCGCTGGCGGCTGAATTGCGTCAGCTGCCGGTGAAAAACGTGCTGTTTCTCGGCGCGCTGCCGGAGCTGTCGGTCAGCTTCCTGCGTGAAATGGGGTTCCGCGAGGCGTGGCAGGGCGATGAGCGCCCGATCGATTTCATCTATTGCAACAGCTTTGACCGCGCCGCTGCGGCGACGCTGTTTGAAAAATACCTTGAAGACCACGCGATGCCCGAAGCGCTGTTTACCACCTCGTTTGGCCTGTTGCAGGGGGTGATGGACGTGACGCTGAAGCGTGACGGCCGCTTGCCAACTGACCTGGCTATTGCAACTTTCGGCGACCACGAATTATTAGACTTTCTTGAGTGCCCGGTGCTGGCGGTAGGGCAGCGCCATCGCGATGTTGCTGAGCGTGTGCTGGAGCTGGTGCTGGCTTCGCTGGATGAGCCACGCAAACCGAAGCCAGGTTTAACCCGTATTCGCCGTAATTTATTCCGCCGCGGACAATTAAGTCGTCGCGCTAAATGAAGCGTCGGGCGAGACGTCGCCCGCGCTAATTTCTCTCATCCCTATTTAACCAGACGCACACGGGCGTAAAAAAGCGTAAATTATCATCGCCCCGGCTAACGAATTATCGGCGCTGGATTTTCTTATTTGTTTACATCTTCAGCAATCGCGCATAGCAGAGCTGACGCGATGGTGCTGGGCTTCCTTTCAGAAATCCCCTAAAATGCCGCCGCCGTCGCAGATTGGGGCAGAATAATCGCAGCGGTAAAATTGCGCTAATTTTCACCGATAAATCTGACGCAAATTTTTTTTATACTGTTATTCATCAGGTTAATTTTAAATTGACCATTCATTCTCCTCTTATTCTTCTCTCCGGTTAATTTCATTCGGTGTAAAGAGTGATATTCACTTGCCGTTGCGGCTTGACAAGGATTTCATCGGCTCCGTAAACTCGTTTCGTGGTAAAAAGTGGGATAAAGTGGTGAAAACGGGTAACTGAGGGGTAGGGCTGGCATGTTCCGTGGAGCAACGTTAGTCAATCTCGACAGCAAAGGGCGCCTGGCGGTGCCGACGCGTTATCGCGAATTGCTGCTCGCAGAGTCTCAGGGTCAAATGGTTTGCACCATTGACCTCCATCAGCCCTGCCTGCTGCTTTATACCCTGCCCGAATGGGAAATTATTGAGAAAAAACTGGCCCGGTTATCCAGTATGAATCCGAACGAGCGTCGCGTGCAGCGTCTGCTGTTAGGTCATGCCAGCGAGTGCCAGATGGATAATGCAGGCCGTTTACTGCTGGCGAATACGTTGCGCCAGCATGCGAGCCTGACCAAAGAAGTGATGCTGGTTGGACAGTTCAACAAGTTTGAGCTGTGGGATGAACAGACCTGGTATCAACAAGTTAAGGACGATATTGACGCAGAACAGTCAGCTCAGGAGCCTTTATCTGAGCGGTTGCAGGACTTGTCGCTATAGCTATGCAGGAAAATTTTAAACACACCACGGTGCTGCTGGATGAGGCGGTTAACGGCCTTAATATCAGGGAAGACGGCATTTATATTGACGGCACCTTTGGTCGCGGCGGTCACTCACGCCTGATCCTGTCGCGGCTTGGCGCGCACGGACAGTTACTGGCGATCGATCGCGATCCGCAAGCCATAGCCGCAGCCGCTGAGATAAAAGATCCACGTTTCTCGATTGTGCACGGGCCGTTTTCAGCGCTGGCTGAGTATGTCGAAGAGCGCGGGCTGACCGGCAAAATCGACGGCGTACTGCTGGATTTGGGCGTCTCTTCGCCTCAGCTGGATGACGCCGAGCGCGGTTTCTCCTTTATGCGCGACGGGCCGCTGGATATGCGTATGGATCCGACGCGCGGTCAGTCGGCAGCCGAGTGGTTGCAGAGCGCGGAAGAGGCAGACATTGCGTTTGTGCTGAAAACCTACGGTGAAGAGCGCTTCGCAAAACGCATCGCCCGCGCCATTGTCGAGCGCAACCGGGAACAGCCGATGACGCGCACCAAAGAGCTGGCCGATCTGATTGCGGCGGCAACGCCGGTAAAAGATAAGTTTAAGCATCCGGCGACGCGCAGCTTCCAGGCGATACGCATCTGGATCAACAGTGAGCTGGAAGAGATCGATATCGCGCTGAAAGGGGCATTAACGGTGCTGGCACCGGGCGGGCGTTTATCCATCATCAGCTTCCACTCGCTGGAGGATCGGCTGGTGAAGCGCTTTATGCGTGACCAGAGCCGCGGACCGCAGGTGCCGGCCGGGATTCCGATGACCGAGAGCCAGCTGAAAGCGCTGGGCGGACGTGAACTGAAAACCCTCGGCAAGCTGATTCCTGGCGAAGCCGAAGTCAAAGAGAACCCGCGCGCGCGCAGTTCGGTCCTGCGTATCGCTGAGAGAACCGCATCGTGATTGGCAATGAGCGTCACAGCCTGCCCGGCGTCATTGGTGGCGATCTGCTGCGTTTTGGCAAGATCCCGCTGCTGCTGCTGATCGCCGTGCTGGTTTCGTCGGTGCTGGTGGTGACCACCACGCATAAGACCCGTCTGCTGACGGCGCAGCGTGAGCAGCTGGTACTGGAGCGTGATGCGCTGGATATCGAATGGCGCAACCTGATCCTCGAAGAGAATGCGCTGGGCGATCACAGCCGGGTAGAACGGATTGCAACCGATAAGCTGCAGTTGCAGCATGTTGATCCTTCACAGGAAAATATTGTGGTGCAGAAATAAGGAATCGCAGACCTCAATGAGCGGCGCAGGCAAAACGCTGAAGTCAAGAAAACAGGAAGATAAGGCCAGCTTTGTAAGCTGGCGTTTTGCGTTGCTGTGCGGCTGTATTCTTCTGGCGCTGGGCGGATTGCTGTCGCGCGTGGCGTGGCTGCAGGTGATCAGCCCGGATAAGCTGGTGAAGGAAGGCGATTTACGTTCGCTGCGCGTGCAGGAAGTGCCTACCGCGCGCGGCATGATCAGCGATCGCGCCGGACGGCCGCTGGCGGTAAGCGTGCCGGTTAACGCCATCTGGGCCGATCCCAAAGAGCTAACCGAGCACGGCGGCGTCACCGTTGATAGCCGCTGGAAAGCGCTGTCGGATGCGCTGTCGATCCCGCTGGATCAGCTGGCGGCGCGCGTCAACGCCAATCCAAAAGGGCGCTTTATTTACCTCGCCCGTCAGGTTAACCCGGCGATTGGCGAATACGTGAAAAAGCTCAAGCTGCCCGGTATTTACCTGCGTCAGGAGTCGCGCCGCTACTATCCGGCCGGCCAGGTCACTGCCCACCTGATCGGCTTCACCAACATTGACGGCCAGGGCATTGAAGGCATCGAGAAGAGCTTTGATAAATGGCTGACCGGCGAGCCGGGCGAACGTACCGTGCGCAAAGACCGCTACGGGCGGGTGATTGAAGATATCTCCTCGGTCGATAGCCGCGCCGCGCACAACCTGACGCTGAGCATCGACGAGCGCCTGCAGGCGCTGGTGTACCGCGAACTGAACAATGCTGTTGCCTTCAACAAAGCCGAATCGGGCACTGCGGTGCTGGTGGACGTGAACACCGGCGAAGTGCTGGCGATGGCCAACAGCCCGGCTTACAACCCCAATAATCTTAGCAACACGCCGAAAGACGTCATGCGTAACCGCGCTATTACCGACATCTTCGAGCCAGGTTCCACCGTGAAGCCAATGGTGGTGATGACCGCACTGCAGCGCGGCGTGGTGAAAGAGAACAGCGTTCTGAACACCGTGCCGTATCGCGTCAATGGTCATGAGATCAAAGACGTGGCGCGCTATAACGAATTGACCCTTACCGGGGTTCTGCAGAAGTCGAGTAACGTCGGGGTTTCGCGCCTCGCGTTAGCGATGCCCTCCTCAGCGCTGGTAGAAACTTACGCGCGCTTTGGCCTGGGTAAACCGACCAATTTGGGGCTGGTCGGGGAAAGTAGTGGCTTATACCCTCAAAAACAACGGTGGTCTGACATAGAGAGGGCCACCTTCTCTTTCGGCTATGGGCTAATGGTAACGCCGTTACAGTTAGCGCGAGTCTACGCAACCATTGGCAGCTACGGCATCAACCGCCCGCTGTCGATTACCAAAGTTGACCCGCCGGTGGCGGGCGAGCGCGTTTTCCCGGAAGACCTGGTGAAAACCGTGATGCACATGATGGAAAGCGTGGCGCTGCCGGGTGGTGGTGGCGTTAAAGCCGCCATCAAGGGCTATCGCATCGCGATCAAAACCGGTACCGCGAAAAAAGTCGGGCCGGACGGACGCTACGTCAATAAATACATTGCTTACACCGCGGGCGTTGCGCCTGCCAGTCGCCCGCGTTTTGCGCTGGTGGTGGTGATCAACGATCCCCAGGCCGGTAAATATTATGGTGGTGCGGTTTCTGCACCGGTGTTTGGCGCCATCATGGGCGGTGTGCTGCGCACCATGAACATTGAACCGGATGCGCTGCCAACGGTGGATAAAAACGAGTTGGTGAAGAATAAGAG
The DNA here is from genome assembly GCF_004916815.1 of Pantoea sp. R102. Classification (NCBI taxonomy): domain Bacteria; kingdom Pseudomonadati; phylum Pseudomonadota; class Gammaproteobacteria; order Enterobacterales; family Erwiniaceae; genus Pantoea; species Pantoea sp. R102. Next base: position 14,514 of record NZ_SDFT01000050.1, on the reverse strand, counting down.
AAGTGAGGAATCAAGTGACAGATCGTAACCTGCGCGACTTGCTGGCCCCGTGGGTGCCTGGCGCGCCGGCGCGTCCACTCCGTGACATGACACTGGACAGCCGCGCTGCGGCTGCTGGCGATCTGTTTATCGCCGTGGCGGGCCATCATGCTGATGGACGTCGATTTATTCCACAGGCCATCGCCCAGGGTGTGGCGGCGGTCATTGCCGAGGCTGAAGGCGAAGCCAGCGATGGGGATATCCGCGAGATGCACGGCGTCCCGGTTATCTATCTGGCTCAGCTGCCGCAGCGCCTTTCCGCGCTGGCCGGGCGTTTCTACCAGCAGCCGGCTGAAAAATTAAAGCTGATTGGTGTGACCGGCACTAACGGTAAAACCACCACCACGCAGCTGATTGCGCATTGGGCCAACCTGCTGGGCGAAACCGGTGCGGTGATGGGCACGGTGGGCAATGGCCTGTACGGTCAGCTGGTGCCGAGTGAAAACACCACCGGTTCAGCGGTGGATGTACAGCATATTCTGCACGACCTGGTCGGGCAGGGGGCTAGCGTCGCCGCGATGGAGGTTTCTTCGCACGGTCTGGTGCAGCATCGCGTGGCCGCGCTGCCGTTTGCCGCCGCGGTATTTACCAATCTGAGCCGCGATCACCTTGATTATCACGGTGACATGCAGGGCTACGAATCAGCCAAGTGGCTGCTGTTCTCTGAGCATCAGGTAGGCGAGGCCATCATCAACGCTGATGATGAAGTGGGCCGCCGCTGGCTGGAAAAATTACCGGATGCCGTGGCCGTTACGCTGAGCAACAATCTGCAGCCCGGCTGTCGTGGCCGCTGGCTGCAGGCGACGGCGATCGATTATCACGACGGCGGCGCACACGTGCAGTTCAGTTCAAGCTGGGGCAACGGCGAGTTTGACAGCCGCCTGATGGGCGCCTTTAACGTCAGCAATCTGCTGCTGGCGCTGGCGACACTGCTGACGCTGGATTATCCGCTCGACACGCTGGTGGCCAGTGCCAGCCAGCTGCAGCCGGTGTGCGGGCGTATGGAAGTGTTCACCGCCGCGCACAAGCCGACGGTAGTGGTGGATTACGCACATACGCCAGACGCGCTGGAAAAAGCGCTGGAGGCGGCCCGGCTGCACTGCAAGGGCCAGCTGTGGTGCGTATTTGGCTGCGGTGGCGACCGTGACAAAGGCAAACGCCCGCTGATGGGCGCGATTGCCGAACAGTTTGCCGATATCGTGGTGATCACCGATGACAATCCGCGGAGCGAAGAGCCGACGGCGATTGTTAACGACATTCTCACCGGCCTGCTCGATCCGGGCCGGGCACGCGTTATTGCAGGACGAGCGCAGGCGGTTACCCATGCGGTGATGCAGGCCAGCGCCGACGACATCGTGCTGGTGGCCGGTAAAGGCCATGAAGATTATCAAATCATCGGCAACCGCCGCCTTGACTACTCTGACCGCGACACCGTCGCCCGTTTGCTGGGGGTAATGGCATGATTCCGGTTACGCTGAAAACCCTGGCAGAGATTAGCGGTGGGCAACTGCACGGCAGCGATCTCACTATTGCTGATGTCACCACGGATACCCGTAAAGTTACCCCAGGCAGCCTGTTTGTCGCGCTGGTGGGCGAACGTTTTGATGCGCACGATTTTGCCGCCGACGCTATCGCCAGTGGCGCACAGGCGCTGCTGGTGAATCGTCGTTTAGCGGTCGACGTGCCGCAGGTGGTGGTCGCTGACACGCGTATCGCCTTTGGTCAGCTCGGCGCCTGGGTGCGTCAGCAGGCGAAAGCGCGCGTGGTGGGGCTGACCGGCTCCTCCGGTAAAACCTCCGTGAAAGAGATGACCGCGGCGATTCTGCGCCAGTGCGGTGAAACGCTGTATACCGCCGGCAATCTCAACAACGATTACGGCGTGCCGATGACGCTGCTGCGTCTTACCCCGCAACACGCGTATGCCGTGATTGAAATGGGCGCGAACCATCAGGGTGAAATCGCCTACACCACCAATCTGGTGCGTCCGGAAACCGCGCTGGTCAACAATCTGGCGGCGGCGCATCTGGAAGGCTTCGGTTCACTGGCGGGCGTGGCAAAAGCCAAAGGCGAAATCTTTGGCGGCTTACCGGTGCACGGCACTGCAATCATCAACGCTGACAGCAACGATCTGCCCAACTGGCAGCCGCAGTTTGCTGACAAAACCCTGTGGCGCTTTTCGCCGCAGCCGATGGCAGACGCGGAGTTCCGCGCCAGCGATATCGTACTGCGCGCTGACGCCACGCTGTTTACCCTGCACACGCCGCGCGGCGACATCGCCGTCGAGCTGCCGCTGCCGGGCCGGCACAATATCGCTAATGCGCTGGCTGCTGCCGCGCTGGCGCTGTCGGTTGACGCGCCGTTAACCGCTATCCAGTCTGGCCTTAAAACCTTACAGCCCGTTCCTGGGCGCCTGTTCCCGATTCGCCTCGCCGGTAATCAGCTGCTGCTGGATGACAGCTACAACGCTAACGTTGGCTCGATGACCGCCGCTGCGCAGGTGCTGGGCGATATGCCGGGCTTCCGCGTCATGGTGGTCGGCGACATGGGCGAGCTGGGCGACGAAGCCGAAGCCTGTCATCGTCAGGTGGGCGAAGCGGCGAAAGCCGCCGGTATTGATTGTGTGCTGAGCACCGGCAGCTTCAGCCATTTGATTAGTGAAAGCAGCGGCCGGGGCGAACATTTCGCCAGTAAAGCTGAACTGACTGAACGTTTACGCACGCTGCTGTCCCTACATGCGGACATCACTATTTTGGTTAAAGGTTCACGTAGTGCCGCCATGGAGCAGGTAATACAGAGCTTACAGGAGAAAGGAACATGCTAGTCTGGCTGGCCGAACATCTGGTCGCATTTTATTCCGGCTTTAACGTCTTTTCCTATCTGACGTTTCGCGCCATTGTCAGCCTGCTGACCGCTCTGTTCATCTCTTTATGGATGGGCCCGCGCCTGATCGCCTGGCTGCAGAAACTGCAGATTGGCCAGGTGGTACGTAACGATGGTCCGGAGTCGCACTTCAGCAAGCGCGGCACGCCGACCATGGGCGGCATAATGATTCTGACTTCCATCACGGTTTCGGTGCTGATGTGGGCTTATCCGTCCAATCCTTACGTCTGGTGCGTGCTGGTGGTGCTGGTCGGTTTTGGCGTAATTGGCTTTGTTGATGACTATCGCAAAGTGGTGCGTAAAGACACTAAGGGCCTGATCGCGCGCTGGAAATATTTCTGGATGTCGGTGATTTCGCTCGGCGTGGCGTTCGCGCTGTTCATCGCCGGTAAAGATACGCCTGCCACACAGCTGGTGGTGCCGTTCTTCAAAGATGTTATGCCGCAGCTCGGCCTGTTCTACGTGGTGCTGGCCTATTTTGTGATTGTCGGAACCGGTAATGCGGTAAACCTGACAGACGGTCTGGATGGTCTGGCCATCATGCCAACGGTGTTTGTCGCGGCGGGATTTGCGCTGGTGGCCTGGGCGACCGGTAACGTGAAATTTGCCGAGTATCTGCACATCCCGTATCTGCGCCACGCCGGTGAGCTGGTGATTGTCTGTACCGCGATTGTCGGGGCCGGTCTCGGCTTCCTGTGGTTCAACACCTATCCGGCGCAGGTCTTTATGGGCGACGTGGGTTCGCTGGCGCTGGGCGGCGCACTGGGCACGCTGGCAGTGCTGCTGCGTCAGGAATTTTTGCTGGTGATTATGGGCGGCGTATTTGTGGTTGAGACGCTGTCGGTGATCCTGCAGGTGGGTTCGTTCAAGCTGCGCGGTCAGCGTATTTTCCGCATGGCACCGATTCACCACCACTATGAACTGAAAGGCTGGCCGGAGCCGCGCGTGATCGTGCGCTTCTGGATTATTTCGCTGATGCTGGTGCTGATTGGCCTGGCAACGCTCAAGGTACGTTAATCATGGCTGACTATCGGGGCAGAAAAGTCGTCATCATTGGATTAGGCATTACCGGCCTGTCCTGTGTTGATTTCTTCCTCGCGCAGGGCGTGACGCCCCGCGTGATGGATACCCGTGTGTCACCGCCGGGGCTGGACAAACTGCCAGAGCAGGTGGAGCGCCACGTTGGCGGTATCAACAGCGACTGGCTGCTGGCATGCGATCTGATCATCGCCAGCCCGGGCATCGCGCTGGCGCACCCGGCGCTGAGCGAAGCGGCCGACGCCGGCATTGAAATTGTCGGCGATATCGAACTGTTCTGCCGTGAGGCGCAGGCGCCGATTGTGGCGATCACCGGTTCCAATGGCAAAAGTACCGTCACCACGCTGGTGGGCGAAATGGCGCGCGCTGCGGGCTGGCAGGTGGGCGTAGGCGGCAACATTGGGCTGCCAGCGCTGACGCTGCTTAAATCGCCGGCGCAGCTGTATGTGCTGGAGCTCTCCAGCTTCCAGCTGGAAACCACCTACAGCCTGAAAGCAGCGGCGGCAACCATCCTCAACGTCACTGAGGATCATATGGATCGCTATCCGCTCGGCATGCAGTAGTACCGCGCCGCTAAATTACGTATCTATGAAAACGCGGATATCTGCGTGGTGAATGCCGACGATGGCATGACCATGCCGGTGCGCGGCGCCGATCGCCGCTGCGTCAGCTTTGGCATCGACGTTGGCGATTATCACCTCAACCAGCAGCAGGGCAGTACCTGGCTGCGGGTGAAGGGCGAGAAAGTCCTTAATACCGACGAGATGAAGCTGGTCGGGCAGCACAATTACACCAATGCGCTGGCCGCGCTGGCGCTGGCCGATGCGGTGAAGATCCCGCGCGCTTCCAGCCTGAAAGCGTTAACCACCTACAGCGGCCTGCCGCATCGCTTCCAGCTGGTGCACGAAGCGCATGGCGTGCGCTGGATTAATGATTCGAAAGCCACCAACGTGGGCAGCACCGAAGCCGCGCTTAACGGCCTGCAGGTGAAAGGTACGCTGTGGCTGCTGCTGGGTGGCGATGGCAAAGGGGCGGACTTTACGCCGCTGGCGCGCTATCTGCAGGGCGACAACGTGAGGCTGTTCTGCTTTGGCCGCGACGGCGATGCGCTGGCCGCGCTGCGTCCGGCGGTGGCGACGCGCACCGACACGCTCGAACAGGCGATGACGCAGATTGCCGCTCAGGTGCAGGCGGGCGACCTGGTGCTGCTGTCACCGGCTTGCGCCAGCCTCGACCAGTTCCGTAATTTTGAACAGCGCGGCGATCGCTTCGCGCAACTGGCGAAGGAGCTGAGCTGATGCGTATTCCCGGAGCCAGTATCGCCAGTTTTATTTCGCTGCGCCTGCGTGATTGGGTGATGGGCGCGCGCGACAACGACGACGCGCCGGTGGTGCTGTATGACCGCACGTTGCTGTGGCTGACATTTGGCCTGGCGATTATCGGTTTTGTCATGGTCACCTCGGCGTCGATGCCGGTTGGACAGCGTCTTAACGACGATCCGTTCTACTTTGCCAAGCGTGATGCCTTTTATATCGCCCTGGCGCTGGGTATGGCGTTAGTGACGCTGCGCGTACCGATGGATTTCTGGCAGCGCTACAGCAACGCGATGCTGATGGCTTCGGTGGCGATGCTGCTGATCGTGCTGGTGGTCGGTAGCTCGGTTAACGGCGCATCGCGCTGGATCGCGCTCGGGCCGCTGCGTATTCAGCCGGCGGAGTTATCCAAGCTGTCGCTGTTCTGCTATCTCGCCAGCTATCTGGTGCGCAAAGTGGAAGAGGTGCGGAACAACTTCTGGGGCTTCTGTAAGCCGATGGGCGTGATGGTGGTGCTGGCGGTGCTGCTGCTGGCCCAGCCGGACCTCGGCACCGTGGTGGTGCTGTTTGTTACCACGCTGGCGATGCTGTTCCTGGCGGGCGCCAAACTGTGGCAGTTCCTGGCGATTATCTGCTCCGGCATTTTCGCCGTGGTGCTGCTGATTATCGCGGAACCTTACCGTATGCGCCGCGTGACCTCCTTCTGGAACCCGTGGGAAGATCCGTTCGGCAGCGGCTATCAGCTGACCCAGTCGCTGATGGCGTTTGGCCGCGGTGAGTTCTGGGGGCAGGGCCTGGGCAACTCGGTGCAGAAACTGGAGTATCTGCCGGAAGCGCATACCGACTTTATCTTCTCAATTATCGGTGAAGAGTTGGGTTATGTCGGTGTGGTTTTGGCGCTGTTGATGGTATTCTTCGTCGCTTTTCGCGCAATGTCGATTGGCCGTCGCGCGCTGGAGATCGACCAGCGTTTTTCCGGCTTCCTCGCCTGTTCCATTGGCGTGTGGTTTAGCTTCCAGGCGCTGGTTAACGTTGGTGCGGCGGCGGGTATGCTGCCGACCAAGGGCCTGACGCTGCCGCTGATCAGTTACGGTGGATCGAGTCTGATCATTATGTCGACCGCCATCGTGTTTTTATTGCGCATAGATTATGAAACACGTCTGGCAAAAGCCCAGGCGTTTACCCGAGGTGCCCGATGAGTGGTAAACGGCTGATGGTCATGGCAGGGGGTACCGGCGGACATGTGTTCCCCGGACTGGCCGTGGCGCATCATCTGATCGAACAAGGCTGGCAGGTGCGCTGGCTGGGAACCGCAGACCGGATGGAAGCCGATCTGGTGCCAAAGCATGGCATCGATATCGACTTCATCCGCATCAGCGGACTGCGCGGCAAAGGCGTAAAGGCCCTGCTGCTGGCACCGGTGCGCATCTTCAATGCGTGGCGCCAGGCGCGCCGCATCATGAAAAACTGGCAGCCGGATGTGGTGCTGGGCATGGGCGGATATGTTTCCGGTCCGGGCGGCCTTGCGGCGTGGAGTTGCGGCATCCCGGTGGTGCTGCACGAGCAGAACGGCATTGCCGGCCTGACCAATAAGTGGCTGGCGAAAATCGCCACCACAGTGATGCAGGCCTTTCCGGGCGCGTTCCCCACTGCCGAGGTGGTGGGCAACCCGGTACGTAATGATGTGCTGGCGCTGCCGCTGCCGGCGCAGCGTCTGGCACACCGCAGCGGGCCGATTCGCGTGCTGGTGATTGGCGGTAGTCAGGGCGCGCGCATCCTCAATCAGATCGTGCCGCAGGTCGCCGCCGAACTGGGTGACGCCATCACGCTGTGGCATCAGACCGGCAAAGGCGCACGGGAGACCGTGCAGCAGGCGTATCAGGCCACTGGCCAGCCGCAGCACAAGGTCACCGAGTTCATCGATGACATGGCGCAAGCCTATGCGTGGGCCGATGTGGTGGTGTGCCGCTCCGGCGCGCTGACCGTCAGTGAAGTGGCGGCGGCGGGTTTACCGGCGATTTTCGTGCCGTTCCAGCACAAAGATCGTCAGCAATACTGGAATGCGCTGCCGCTGGAAAAAGCCGGCGCGGCCAAAATTTTCGAGCAGCCGCAGTTTACTGCTGCGGCCGTCGCAGACACGCTGCGCCACTGGGATCGCGCCACGCTGCTGGCGATGGCGGAAAAAGCCCGCCAGGTGGCGATTCCTGATGCGACCGAACGGGTGGCACAAGAGGTTGCGCGCGTCGCGAAGTAAGTTAACCGGTCAGTTTGACTGGCCCGCATCTGAATGCAGGTGCAAACGGGAAAACAGGTAACAGAGACAGATGAATACACAACAATTGGCAAAACTGCGTTCTATTGTGCCCGAGATGCGTCGCGTCCGGCACATCCACTTTGTCGGCATCGGCGGTGCCGGCATGGGCGGTATTGCCGAGGTGTTGGCGAACGAAGGCTATCACATTAGCGGCTCCGATCTGGCGCCCAATCCGGTTACGCAGCATCTGGCCTCGCTGGGCGCGACCATTTACTTCAACCATCGCCCGGAAAATGTTACCGACGCCAGCGTCGTCGTGGTTTCCACCGCCGTGGCGCAGGACAACCCGGAGCTGGTGGCGGCGCGTGAGCAGCGTATCCCGGTGATCCGCCGGGCGGAGATGCTGGCTGAGCTGATGCGTTTCCGTCACGGCATCGCGATTGCCGGCACGCACGGCAAAACCACCACCACCGCGATGGTGACCAGTATTTATGCGGAAGGCGGTCTCGATCCGACGTTCGTCAATGGCGGTCTGGTCAAAGCGGCGGGTACGCACGCGCGCCTCGGCAGCAGCCGTTATCTGATTGCGGAAGCGGACGAAAGCGACGCGTCTTTCCTGCATCTGCAACCGATGGTGGCGATTGTCACTAACATCGAAGCGGATCACATGGATACCTATCAGGGCGATTTTGAGAACCTGAAGCAGACGTTTATTAACTTCCTGCACAACCTGCCGTTCTACGGGCGCGCGGTGATGTGCGTGGACGATGTGGTGATTCGCGACCTGATTCCGCGCGTGGGCCGTCAGGTCACCACCTATGGTTTCAGCGACGATGCGGATGTGCGGGTCGAAAACTACGAACAGCGCGGCGCGCAGGGCCACTTCACCCTGATTCGTCAGGACAAACCGGTGCTGCACGTGACGCTGAATGCGCCGGGTCGTCATAACGCGCTGAACGCCGCGGCAGCCGTGGCGGTTGCCAGCGAAGAGGGCATTGACGACAACGCTATTCTGGCGGCGCTGGAGAGTTTCCAGGGCACCGGTCGACGTTTCGACGTGCTGGGCGAGTTTGACACCGCTGCCGTTAACGGTAAGCCAGGCAGCGCGATGCTGGTCGACGATTATGGCCATCATCCGACCGAAGTGGATGTCACCATCAAAGCGGCGCGCGCCGGCTGGCCAGAGAAAAAGCTGGTGATGGTGTTTCAGCCGCATCGCTACACGCGCACCCGCGACCTGTTCGATGATTTCGCCAATGTGCTGTCGCAGGTGGATGTGTTACTGATGCTGGATGTCTACCCGGCGGGCGAAGCCGCCATTCCGGGCGCGGACAGTCGCTCACTGTGCCGTGCCATCCGCAATCGCGGCAAGGTCGATCCGATTCTGGTCTCCGAGCACGAAGCGCTGCCGGATGCGCTGGCGCCGCTGCTGTCTGGCGACGATCTGGTGATTGTGCAGGGCGCCGGCAACATCGGCAAAATTGCCCGCAAGCTGGCTGAGATTCAGCTGCAGCCGGCTCTGAACACGGAGGCGCGCCATGGCTGAGAAAGTCGCGGTATTGATGGGCGGTACCTCCGCCGAGCGCGAGGTGTCACTGATGTCCGGCAGCGCGGTGCTGGCGGGACTGCGCGAGATGGGCATTGATGCGCACGGTGTCGACACCCGTGACGTCTCAGTGCTGGACCTCCGGCAGCAGGGCTTTGCCAAAGCGTTTATCGCGCTGCACGGTCGCGGTGGCGAAGATGGCACGCTGCAGGCGCTGCTGGAGTTTCTGCAACTGCCCTACACCGGCAGCGGCGTTATGGCGTCGGCCATCACCATGGATAAACTGCGCAGCAAACTGCTGTGGCAGGGCAGGGGATTGCCGGCGGGCAAATTTGTCTGGCTGACGCGCCAGCAGTATGAGCAGGGGCTGGATGCTGCAGCGCAGGCGTCGATTGACGCGCTCGGACTGCCGCTGTTTGTGAAGCCAAGCTGTGAAGGTTCCAGCGTTGGCATCAGCCGCGTGAACCAGGCGGAAGCGCTGCCAGCCGCGCTGCAGGAGGCGTTTCGCCATGATGATGACGTGCTGGTGGAAGCTTTTCTCAGCGGTGCCGAATATACCGTGGGCATCGTCGGCGACGAAATTCTGCCGTCAATCAGAATTCAGACCGCCAGCGAGTTCTATGACTATGAAGCAAAATACATTTCTGACGATACTCAATACTTCTGCCCGAGCGGCCTGAGTGCGGAGAAAGAGGCGGAACTGCAGACATTAGTGCTGGCCGCGTGGCGCGCGTTAGGCTGCAGCGGCTGGGGACGGGTTGATGTGATGGTCGACGGTGACGGCAATTTCCAGCTGCTGGAAGTGAATACCTCGCCAGGCATGACCAGCCACAGCCTGGTGCCGATGGCGGCAATGCAGGCGGGATACAGCTTCCCGCAACTGGTGGCGCGCATTCTGGAGCTGGCTGACTGATATGTCTCAGGCGGCACTGCGCGTTAGAAATCGCGAACCTCAGGAGCGTGCGCGCTCCGGACGGAGCAACGGAGCACGGCTGTTTGGCATCGTGTTCCTGCTGCTGGTGATGGGCATCATGGTGGCTGGCGGCCTCGTGGTGCTGAAGTGGATGAATGATGCGTCGCGTCTGCCGCTGTCGAAGCTGGTGGTGACGGGCGAAACCCACTACACCACGCACGATGATATTCGTCAGGCGATTTTATCGCTCGGCGCGCCGGGAACGTTCATGTCGCAGAACGTGGACATTATCCAGCAGCAGATCGAGCGTTTACCGTGGATTAAACAGGTTAGCGTGCGCAAGCAGTGGCCTGATGAGCTGAAGATAAACCTGGTGGAGTTTGTCCCGGTGGCACGCTGGAATGACTCGCACATGGTGGACGCCGATGGCGTCTCCTTCAGCGTCCCGGCCAGCCACATCGGCAAAGAAACGTTGCCGATGCTGTATGGGCCGGAAGGCAGTGAGAAAGAGGTATTGGCTGGCTATCACACCATGAGTGATGTGCTGCGGGCCAGTAAGTTTACCCTGAAGGTCGCGTCGATGACGGCGCGGCGCTCGTGGCAGCTGGTGACCAGTGACGATGTGCGCATCGAACTGGGGCGCAGCGACACCATGAAGCGTCTGAACCGTTTTATTGAGCTCTATCCGGAGTTGCAGCAGCAGGGCCAGAGTCAGAACCAGCGTATCAGCTATGTTGATCTACGCTATGACTCCGGCGCCGCAGTAGGCTGGGCACCGGCACCGATTGAGCCACAGGACAGTAATCAGCAACAAAACCAGGCACAGGCTAAACCACAATGATCAAGGCAACGGACAGAAAACTGGTAGTAGGACTTGAAATCGGCACTGCGAAGGTCGCCGCCCTGGTTGGGGAAATTCTGCCCGATGGTATGGTCAACATTATTGGCGTCGGCAGCTGCCCGTCCCGCGGTATGGACAAAGGCGGCGTGAACGATCTGGAGTCGGTGGTGAAGTGCGTTCAGCGCGCCATCGACCAGGCGGAATTGATGGCAGACTGCCAGATTTCGTCGGTATACCTTGCTTTATCGGGCAAACATATTAGTTGTCAGAACGAAATCGGGATGGTTCCGATTTCCGAAGAGGAAGTCACTCAGGATGATGTGGAAAACGTGGTGCATACGGCGAAATCCGTTCGCGTGCGCGACGAACATCGTATTCTGCATGTGATTCCACAGGAATACGCCATCGATTATCAGGAAGGCATCAAAAATCCGGTTGGCCTTTCCGGCGTGCGCATGCAGGCCAAGGTGCATCTCATCACCTGCCACAACGATATGGCAAAAAATATCGTGAAAGCCGTTGAACGTTGTGGCCTGAAAGTTGACCAACTGATTTTTGCCGGACTGGCATCCAGTTTTTCGGTGCTGACCGAAGATGAACGTGAGCTGGGAGTCTGTGTTGTTGACATCGGTGGCGGTACAATGGATATCGCGGTGTACACCGGCGGCGCGCTGCGTCATACCAAAGTGATCCCCTATGCCGGGAACGTGGTGACCAGCGACATCGCCTATGCCTTTGGCACACCGCCAACCGACGCCGAAGCGATTAAAGTGCGTCACGGTTGTGCGCTGGGTTCGATTGTCGGCAAAGACGAAAACGTCGAAGTGCCGAGCGTGGGTGGACGTCCACCGCGCAGCCTGCAGCGCCAGACGCTGGCAGAAGTGATTGAGCCGCGTTACACCGAACTGCTGAATCTGGTGAACGACGAGATTCTGCAACTGCAGGAGCAACTGCGCCAGCAGGGCGTGAAGCACCATCTGGCAGCCGGTATTGTGCTGACCGGCGGTGCGGCGCAGATTGAAGGTCTGGCGGCCTGTGCACAGCGGGTGTTCCACACCCAGGTGCGCATCGGTCAGCCGCTTAACATCACCGGCCTGACGGATTATGCGCAGGAGCCGTACTACTCGACGGCGGTTGGCCTGCTGCATTACGGCAAAGAGTCACACATGAACGGTGATGCAGAAACGGAAAAACGTGCTTCAGTGGGCAATTGGTTTAAACGCATCAACAGCTGGCTGAAGAAAGAGTTTTAATTTTTTGAAAAAGGAGATCATCAGGCAATGTTTATGATCTCCAGGCGACAGGCACATAACGGAGAGAAATCATGTTTGAACCTATGGAATTAACCAATGACGCGGTGATTAAAGTCATCGGCGTCGGCGGTGGCGGTGGCAACGCCGTAGAGCACATGGTACGCGAGCGTATCGAAGGTGTGGAATTCTTCGCTGTGAATACCGACGCACAGGCGTTGCGTAAAACGGCGGTCGGCCAGACGATTCAGATCGGGACCAATATCACCAAAGGTCTCGGTGCGGGTGCTAACCCGGAAGTCGGTCGTACCTCGGCGGAAGAGGATCGCGAAGCACTGCGTTCTGCGCTGGAAGGGGCAGACATGGTGTTTATCGCCGCGGGCATGGGTGGCGGTACTGGTACCGGTGCAGCTCCTGTGGTGGCTGAAGTAGCCAAAGATTTAGGTATCCTGACGGTTGCGGTGGTGACGAAGCCCTTCAACTTCGAAGGGAAAAAACGCATGGCGTTTGCTGAGCAGGGTATCGCAGAGCTGTCCAAGCATGTTGATTCACTGATCACCATTCCTAACGACAAGCTGCTGAAAGTACTGGGCCGTGGTATCTCTCTGCTGGATGCCTTCGGTGCGGCTAACGACGTGCTGAAAGGTGCGGTGCAGGGTATCGCAGAACTGATTACCCGTCCGGGTCTGATGAACGTCGACTTCGCCGACGTGCGTACCGTGATGTCAGAAATGGGTTACGCGATGATGGGTTCTGGCGTTGCCTGTGGTGAAGACCGTGCTGAAGAAGCGGCCGAAATGGCGATCTCCAGCCCGCTGCTGGAAGATATCGATCTGTCGGGTGCGCGTGGCGTGCTGGTCAACATCACGGCGGGCTTCGACCTGCGCCTGGATGAGTTCGAAACCGTGGGTAACACCATCCGCGCCTTCGCCTCGGACAACGCGACCGTGGTTATCGGTACCTCGCTGGATCCAGAGATGAACGACGAGCTGCGCGTCACCGTGGTGGCGACCGGTATCGGCATGGACAAACGTCCGGAAATCACCCTGGTGACTAACAAGCCTGCGACTCAGCCGGTCATGGATCATCGCTACCAGCAGCACGGCATGGCGCCGCTGCCGCAGGAGCAGAAACCGGCCGCGAAAGTGGTGAATGACCAGCCAGCGTCATCCAGCAAAGAGCCTGACTATCTTGATATTCCAGCCTTCCTGCGTAAACAGGCAGACTAAGAATATCCTGAGAATTGGGATTCTCCGCTCTTTGTGCTAAAGTATTCGCCCGCCGGTAATTTATACTGGCGGTCGGATGGGTAATATTGCGAGATAATGCGATGATCAAACAAAGGACATTAAAACGTATTGTTCAGGCGACTGGCGTCGGTTTGCATACCGGCAAAAAAGTCACGCTGACTTTACGCCCTGCGTCGGCTAATACCGGGGTCATCTATCGTCGCACTGACTTGAATCCACCGGTTGATTTCCCGGCTGATGCAAAATACGTGCGCGACACCATGCTGAGTACCTGCCTGGTGAATGATGAAGGCGTGCGTATTTCGACGGTTGAACACCTGAATGCTGCATTGGCAGGTCTGGGTATCGACAACATTATTGTTGAAGTCGATGCGCCAGAAATTCCGATCATGGATGGCAGTGCCGCGCCTTTTGTTTATTTGCTGATGGATGCCGGTGTCGAAGAGCTGAACAGCGCGAAGAAATTCGTGCGCGTGAAGCAAGCGGTACGGGTAGAAGATGGCGATAAGTGGGCCGAGATCAAACCGTACAATGGTTTTTCACTCGACTTCACCATCGACTTCAAACATCCGGCGATCGACTCAAGCTCGCAGCGTTACCAGCTCAATTTTTCGGCTGAATCCTTTGTGCGTCAGATTAGCCGTGCGCGCACCTTCGGCTTTATGCGTGAAATCGAATATCTGCAGTCTAAAGGCCTGTGCCTGGGCGGTAGTTTAGATTGTGCGATTGGCCTCGATGACTTCCGCGTATTGAATGAAGATGGCCTGCGCTTTGAAGATGAGTTCGTGCGTCACAAAATGCTGGACGCCATCGGCGACCTGTTCATGTGTGGTCATAACGTGATTGGCGCATTCTCTGCGTTCAAGTCCGGCCATGCGCTGAACAACAAACTGTTGCAGGCGGTGCTGGCGAAACAGGAAGCCTGGGAATGGGCGACCTTCGAAGACGAAGCTGAACTGCCACTGGCCTTCAAAGCGCCAAATTTAGTGCTGGCTTAATTAGTCAGCCATCAAACGGCGGGCTTCCCTGACACCCTCTCCGGTCAGTGGAACCCGCCGTTTTTTATTGCCTGCCGCTGGCGCTGTAATCCCGCTCGCAAAACCCTGTTGTCAGCGACCAAACCCTGCGCAAAAAAACGTGAAATCCGCCGTAAGCCCTTTAATCCCTGATGTCGAAGCCCCACATAAGTG
>NZ_SDFT01000004.1:0-27630 GCF_004916815.1 Pantoea sp. R102 | reverse complement strand
CGCGTTGCGCCAGTGGCGATCCAGCCCATGCTTCAGCAATGTGCCGCGGCTGCCGCTCCACTCCAGCAGCTTTTCGCTGGCTTTCAGTGCAATTTCGGTGGTCAGCACTTTGGCTTCTGCAACCGCGATGGAGGCGCGCGCGCAGTGCGCAGCGGTAAGCGCGTGCGGGTCAATGCTGTCCAGTACGCGCGCCGCACGCACCAGCAGCGCGTTGGCGGCGCTCAGTTCGGTGCTGATACGCCCGACATCGGCGAGAATGTAAGGATCGTCTGCGTTGCGGCTCACGCCCGCGTCCACCCACGGACGCGAGCTGCTGTGAATAAACGCCAGCGCCTCATCCAGCGCGCCCTGCGCGATCCCGGCGTCAATTGCGGCCTGGATCAGCTGAGATACGGCACCGCGCAGTGTTGGTTTATCGGGGGACGGTAGCGCGATGGTCAAACCGGCATCGACCGCCACCTGCTGGAGCTTCACCGTGCCGCTGGCGGTGGTGCGCTGACCGATACCCGACCAGTCATCGATAATCTCCACCCCTGCCGCCGGCAGCGGAATGAACGCCATCACCGGCTGGCCCTCCTGCTGCGCGGTGGTCACCAGAATGTCGGCAAACAGTGCACCGGTTGAATAAAACTTTTCACCGCTGAGCCGTACCCCCTCCGGACCTGACACCAGCTGCGCCTGCACATCACGCGTATGCTTGCTGTTCTTTTCCGGACCGCCGTTGCCAAGCCGCTGGCCCTGTACCACCGCGCTGAGCAGGCGCTGCTGCTGTTGCGCGCTGCCTTCACCCAGGATGAACTGAATCAGCCCGAAGTGGTTTTGCGGAACCTGGCCAAGCGACGGATCGCTGGCGGAGATCAGGCGGAACACCTCCGCCACGGTAGCAAAAGACAAACCGCCGCCGCCAAACTGGCGCGGCACGCTGATACTGCCCAGCCCCAGCTGGGTGAACTGATCGAGCAGTTCACGCGGATAGATACGCTGTTGGTCGCGTTCGGCTGCCCCGGCTTTCGCCTGTTCCGCCAGATGGCGGGCAGCGTCGATTGCCGCCGCGTCAGACGTGATCACCGCCGCGCGCTGAAGTTGTTGAGCCCTGATTTGCGTCATCGCTGGATTCACTTTTTTTTTTGCTGTGATTCACAGGCTCATTCTGCCAGGGCAGAGAGCCGTAACTTAATAACAGATTGAGCGCGATGATAATCAGCGGGAATAACAGCGGTAAAGAGCGCGGTTATGCTATATCCGGCAAACGGCATGCAGAAAGAGAATAAAGAATTTATCAGGGATAAGAAGGCGTTAGCGGGCGCGGAGATGCAGGGTTATTACGCTGAGTGACACGGGAGAATTATCTTAAGTATTAATTCCGCTATCGATAGTGATAAATGACATTATTGTTTTATTGCGCCATGGGCTGGCGCAATAAAGTGGGTATTACTCCTGCGCCAGATACATCGCCGGAGAATAGTGGCGCGTCGATTCACTCTTCTCACTGTGCGGTGTGCTGGTACTGTCGATCAGCTTCGCCAGCTGATAAGTCTTCACCGTTTCCTGCTGCGTCAACTGCCGGGCGAAACGGGCGGTGAGGTTACCCTGCGCATCCTGCGTCACCTCAGTGGTGCTGCGCGTTTCATCGTGAATCTGGTGGTAGTGATAGTTTTGTGACTCTTTGGTTTCATTGAGCGCCAGCGGCGAACTGGCGCTTAGCGCGGTGTGAAAACTGGCGTTCAGCTTAAACAGGGTTTCCTGCGTCATGCGCTGCGTATCGCCGTTCTTCTGCTGGCTGCTGCGCTGCGCCACATCCAGAGCGAAAGTATCTTCTTCTTCCGGCTTCAGCGGATTGCTGGAGCGCGCCGTCTGGTGATAGCTGGCCGAGAAATCCGCCAGGCCGCTGATGGCACCGGCCTGCGCCGCATGCGCGCCTACGGTGATCGCCTGCGGGGTGCGCATCGCCACGCCGGCCGCCGCGCTGGTGCTGTTTAAAGTCTCGAAACCCTGCTTAAACAGTGCCAGCGCCGCGCGATCGCCGTGACCGCGCGAAGCGGCCTGATCAAATTTCGCGCTCCACTGCGCCAGGGCGCTCTGCTGCTGACCGGCGTTGCTGGCCTGCGCCAGGCTGCGCATGTCCGTCGTCAGTTTGAAACTGGCGTCGGCATTATGGAAACCCAGCCAGCGTGAACCCGGGTCGGCATGCAGATTCAGCGACTGCATTACTTCGCCGCTGCGACGCAGGTCGGTTTTCAGATCAACGCTGGCCAGCTGGTTACTGTCAAAACTGAGCAGGTCACCGACATCCAGTTTACCGTTGCCGTTATCCAACCCGCTCAGGGTTTTCTCCAGCGCGCCGGAAAGTTTGGCAATTGCCGCAGCTTCGTCATCGCTCAGCTTACCGTGAGTGGTTTTCAGCGCCACCGCTACGCCATCCTGCTGCCGCGTCATCTGCAGGGTGAGGCTAACGCCGGACTGAGTGGTAATCTCCAGCGCCACCGCGCTCTGCGTGTCAGTTTGCGCGCCGCCGCTGGCCGGTACGCTGATGGTGACATCGTCACGCTGCTGCGTCAGTGCGCTCAGCAGCGCGCTGCCAATGCCGTTCATGCTGACGCCCGAGCTGCGCAGCGCACCCATCGCCTGCGTCTGCATATCAGGCGAAAGAGGCGTGCTGGCGGTGACGCGCGCCGTCGTCATCTGGTACACCGCAGAGATGGTGTCGGTGGCTTCGCTAAAGGTGACTTTCGCCGAGGCGTCTGCCGTCAGACTATTTTGCCGGGTCGCATTGCTTGCCGTGCTGCTGGTTACGCGTGCGCTGGCGCTGCTGAGATGGAGCTGTGAGAAACTACCCGGTCCGATACCGTTAATCATCCTGACTATCCTCGCTGGTATTATACCGATACGTTATCGGCGATCCTGACGAAATCTTTACACTTCCGCACGGCGCGTGACGGTGCAAAATGGTTGTTGAAATTAATAATCATTATCACTAATCTGTCTGGCGCTTTCGCTGTGACACGGAAGTAATTGACTCGCCAGCTAGTAAGGAAGCGCCATGATTTATCGCTTTATCATTCCGCTGTTCACCCTGCTGAACCTGCTGCTCAGCCCCGCTGTCGGTTTCGCCCGGCCTAATATGACGCCGCTCGGACCCAACATTGCCGACAAAGGCTCTGCCTGGTATCGCTTCACTGTTAACACGTTTGATTCCGCTGACGGCCAGCGCCACTACAAGGTGTGGACGGCGGTGCCACGTAAACCGGCACCGGCCAACGGTTACGCGGCGCTGTATATGCTGGATGGCAACGCGGTGATGAACCATCTCAGCGAAGCACTGTTGCAGAAGCTGGCAGCAGGCAACCCGCCGGTGCTGGTGGCGGTAGGCTATCAGACCCCGCTGCCGTTCGATCTCGCTGCGCGCACGCTGGATTACACCCCGCCGCAGCAGGTGCAGGATCGTCGCGGCCGGCCAGCCGGCGGCAGTTCTGCATTCCGCCAGCGCCTGGAACAGACTATCGCGCCGCGTGCCGAACAGCATCTGCCGATCAATGCGCAGCAGCGTGCGCTGTGGGG
Organism: Pantoea sp. R102; assembly: GCF_004916815.1. NCBI lineage: Bacteria > Pseudomonadati > Pseudomonadota > Gammaproteobacteria > Enterobacterales > Erwiniaceae > Pantoea > Pantoea sp. R102. Next base: position 24,072 of record NZ_SDFT01000004.1, on the reverse strand, counting down.
CCACTCTTACGGCGGGCTGTTTGTGCTGGACAGCTACTTGACCTCCGGATTTTTCCAGCGCTATTTTGCCGCCAGTCCTTCCCTGCGCGGCGACGCAACGCTGTTGCAGCAAATGGCGGCGGTGACGCCCGCATCGTTTAAGCAGAAGCAGCTGGTGCTGATGGAAGGCAACGGCGAATCACGTCCCGGCGTCAGCGATGTGCTGAGCCGGATTCGCACCACTCTCGACGGCATGCATGAAAAAGGCCTGGCGGCTCGCTTCCAGCTGTTTCCCGGGCTCAGTCACGGCCAGATGTTTCCGGCTTCGCTGGAAAGCGCGCTGTCGGCTATGGCGGAAGACGGTGCGCCGTCACGCGCACCGGATGAGTGAAAGGGCAGCTAGTTAAAGAATTTGATGTCGGTTGGCGTTGCCAGCTTCGCCGCCACACCGCGCGCGCTCAGCTTGCCGCTGTGCGCATCAAAATCAAACAGCGTAATGGTGTTGGTAAACACGTTGGTGACATAGAGGTGTTTACCGCTGTTATCAAACGCCAGCGCGCGCGGCTCAATACCGTCGGCGGCATAGCGCTGTGCATCTGTCAGGCTGCCATCGGCGGCAATCTTAAACACCAGCAGATGATTGTCAGATCCGCGGTTAGCGGCAATCAGGAATTTACCCTGCGGGCTGAGAATGATGCCGCCGCCGCTTTTGTAGGCGGCGCTGCTGTTTTGCGTATTCAGCGCCACCTGTGCCTGCCGTTCCAGCCGGTCATCAGTGACGCGGAACACCACGATTTCGCCCGCCATTTCAGTAATCACATAAGCGTGTTTACCGTCGGCGGAGAACACCATGTGGCGCGGACCCGCACCTGGCGCAAAGCTCACATCACGGCTGGTATCCGCCTGCAGCGGCTCTCGCCGATCCGCGTGGTAGCGATAGGCGTGCAGTTTGTCGTCACCGAGATCGGCCGCATACAGATAGCGGCCATCATGGGTAAAGGTGGTGGAGTGCGCATGGCCGCCATCCTGCCGATCTTTTACCACGCCGCTCCCCTCGCTGAACGCGAAATGCTGGACCTGTTCGCCCAGCTTGCCGTCCGACGCAATCGGGAACACCGTTACCCCTGCTCCGCCTTTCGCCACCGAATAGTTGGCGACAAACAGGAATTTGCCGTCCGGGCTAAGAGTGGCGTGCGTCGGCTGCTCGCCGTGGCTGTCGACCTGATTCAGCACCCGCACTGCGCCCTGTTTATCGATCGCCAGCGCGGTAACGGCACCGGCATTCTCTTCATTGGTGGTATAAGCAAACCGCCCGTCGCGTGATTTAACGATCCACGACGGGCTTTTCATCCTGATCACCTCCAGCGGCTTGAGCGTCCCGTCGCTGTTGACCTGCATGCGATACAAACCTTCACTGGGTCGATCCGGCTTTTGTACTGCAGGGGCATCCGGAATACTGGTCCAGGTGCCGACTAATGCTGTTTGATGATGTTCCGTGTTCTGCGCCATAGCACTCCCCGCCAGCGTCAATAGAGCCAGTGATATTGCCACGGTTAAGTTTGTTGCTAAACCGCCAGTTGCCGGTTTTGGGTATCCACTCATTGTCTTTCCACCATAATCGGAATTTTCACGGGCCTGCGCCCAAACCAGGTTGATTTTTTTGTATTGAAACGGACGTTGTTAACGTCTCGTTAACGACTATAGTGGCATTCCCTGCGCGCAAAGCTGCGCAGGCCGATCGGCTTCACAAATCGGTTTATTTAATTGTGCCTTTGCTAATGGGTCATAGCGTTTGGTTATGGATGGCAGGAAGCAGTGTAAAAAGCCCCGGCACGCATGCTTTAATCTTTCCTTTACCGAACTCAGGGATGGTCACGACGTTATGCTGCCGTTTTCTAATGGTTTTTTATTGAGTTTATCGCTGTGTCTGGATATCGGACTCGCCAACATCGCGATGCTGACGCTGGCGATGCAGCGCGGTTATCTGCACGGTTTCTGGCTGGGCATGGGCACCTGCGTAGGCGATTTAATTTACGCCTTGCTGGCGATGGCTGGCATGGCGGTGATACTGCAGTTTACGCCGGTGCGCTGGTTGCTATGGATTGGCGGCGGCATCTTGCTGTTGTGGTTTGCCGCTAAAATGCTTTACGCCGCGCTGGCCAAAAAAATCGATATTCCCACGGCTGAAACCCAGCCTTATCGTTCACTGCTGCGCGAATTTCGGCGCGGCATCGTGCTGGCGATGTCGTCACCGACGGCGATTCTGTGGTTCGCCAGCGTGGGCGGCGCGCTGATAGCCCGCATCGGCCACAGTGATGCCGCTGCAACCTCGTGGTTTCTCAGCGGGTTTTTCCTCGCCGGGGTGGTGTGGACCTGTGTGATCTGCCTGATCGGCAGCATGGGCGGAAAGCTATTAGGCGAGCGCCTGCTGAAGTATTCGTATCTCGCCTCAGCGCTGATTTTCTGTTATTTCGCGGTGTATGTGATTTGGTCGGGATACCGCGAGTTCGTGGCGGTTTGAGTCACAGCGTAATCGTTTAAAATCATGCGATTATCCAGTTAAGACAGCGCAAAGCGTTGTAAGGTCGCCATGGATGGCGACCTGGAAAACGTCGCGCGGCCGTAGAATGCACCACTTAAACGCCGGCAATCCGCCTCAGCTCCGCCTGCGCACCCGGCGCCACCGCCAGCACCTGCGCGCCTTTTAACAGCCGATCGCCCTCGGTGTTAAACGGGTGATACCAGCCGCCGGCCTCTTTCACCAGACAGTAACCGGCCAGGCAATCCCACGCGTGCATGTAGGGTTCGAAATAGCCCACCACGCGTCCGGCTGCCACCCACGCCAGCATCAGCGCACCAGATCCGATACGGATAAAGTTGCCCCCCGCTGCCAGCAGCGACGCCAGCAGGCGGCCCACCTCTTCCGGGCTGACATAGCTATTAGCGCCAAAGCCGGTAACGTGATTTTGCAGCGTACGTGACGGATCCACCTGTAAACGGCGGCCATTCAGCTTTGCGCCCTGGCCGAGCGCGGCGACGTAGCACTCCTGATAGGTCGGCGCAAAGATCACGCCAATCACCGGTACGCCGTCATGCAGCACCGCAACGGAAACACACCAGTTTGGCATACCGTTGAGGAACGGGCTGGTGCCGTCAATCGGATCGACCACCCAGGTGTAGCCTGACGTGCCCGGCTGCAGGCCGTACTCCTCGCCAAGAAAACCGTCGTCCGGGAAGCTGGCGCGAATCTGCTGGTCGATCATCTGTTCCACCTCGCGGTCAGCACGTGATACCACATCCTGCAGGTCGTGCTTGGTTTCGACCACCAGCGTGTCACGCTGATTGAAGTAGGCCAGCGCCTTCTCCCCGCCCGCCCGCGCGACGCGTTCGGCCAGCAGCAGACGCGATTGCAGCGCGTCATTTTTCGTATCACTCATGCGTTATCCTTAAATTAACCGGCAATCAGGGCCAGACCCTGAGGTTTAAAATTAATCGCCACCCGTGCGGCCAGCGGCAGCTGCTGCTCCATCTGCGCATCGACGATAAACAGCGAGCCCAGTTCCGTGTTGACCTCGTATTCGATGTGATCGCCCAGCCAGGTGGCATGCGTCACCTCGCCGCGCAGTGCGCCTTCAGCACCGCTGTGCAGGGTAATGAACTGTGGTCTGACCGACAGCTGCGCGGATCCGGTCGCAACGCCGTTACCGCGCACGCGATAGCGCTGCCTGCCGAGTCGCACCAGCGCTTCGCTGCCTTCTACCTGTTCGACTTCGCACGGCAGAATATTGGCTTCGCCCATAAAGTCAGCGATGAACACCGAATTGGGCGCGTGATACAGGCTTTCCGGCGCGCCCTGCTGAGCAATATCGCCCTCTTTCATGACAATAATTTTATCCGACACCGCCAGCGCCTCTTCCTGGTCGTGCGTGACATACACCGCCGTGAAGCCCAGCCGCTGCTGCAAATCACGAATATCCGTGCGCACCCGGCGGCGCAGGCGCTCGTCGAGATTGGAGAGCGGCTCATCCAGCAGCAGTACCTGCGGCTCCAGCACTAGCGCGCGCGCCACCGCAATGCGCTGCTGCTGCCCACCGGAAAGTTCGGACGGCAGCCGCTGCCCCTGACTCTCCAGCCCGACCAGTTTCAGCCCTTCGCGCGCACGATCCTGCGCTTCCTTTTTGCTCATGCCGGACGATTGCAGGCCGTACATGATGTTGTCGAGCGCACTCATGTGCGGAAACAGCGCGTAGGATTGAAACACCATCGCCACGTCGCGCTCGTTGGCTGGCAGATGTGTTACGTCTTTGCCACCAATTAAAATACGCCCCGAAGTCGGATGTTCCAGGCCGGCCAGCAGGCGCAGCGTGGTGGTTTTACCGCAGCCGGAAGGCCCCAGTAGCGTCACCAGCGTACCTGGCTCCACCGTCAGCGATAAATCCGGCAGCGCGGTAAAACCGGCAAAGCGTTTTTCGACGTGTTCAAACACCACGGAACCAGCAGTAATCGCGGTCATACGGCACTCTCCTGAGTTAACGAAGGGGAAGCAGGTGGCGCGGCGACGTCCACCGGGCGCGCCACGCGGCGCAGGCGACGTTCGCCCACCAGCCACTGGAACACGCCAATGATCAGCAGCATCACCACAATCAGTACTGTCGAATAAGCAATGGCGACGCCGTATTCGCCATTCTCCACCAGCCCGACGATGTAGGACGTCGCCATGTTGTACTGAGCGCTGACGAGGAAGATTACCGCGCTGATCGAGGTAATGGCGCGGACAAAGGCATACACCAGCGCCGCGCTGATCGCCGGTTTCAGCAGTGGCAGCACCACTTTGCGCAGCGTGCGGAAACTGCTGGCACCCAGCGTCAGTGACGCTTCATCAAGGCTTTTATCCAGCTGGCTCATCGCCGCGATACCGCCGCGCACGCCGACTGGCATATTGCGGAACACAAAGCAGGCAATCAGGATCATTGCGGTGCCGGTAATCTCCAGCGGCGGCAGGTTATAGGCCATCACATAACTGACGCCGATCACCGTGCCGGGAATGGCAAAGCTCAGCATCAGCAGGAACTCAAACGTCTGACGACCGGCAAATTTCTGCCGCACGATGAGCCAGGCGGTCAGTAGGCCCACCACGGCGGTGAGCGGTGCGGCAATCAGGGCTATTTCCAGCGTGGTCCAGAACGAGTTCCACGCCACGCCGCTCCACAGCAGATGACCGTCACTGACGCTGACGCGGAAAGCGCGCACGTAGTGTTCGATGGTCAGCGCATCGTTCAGGCCCCACGACTGCACAAAGCCGCCGACTACAATCATGCCGTAGATCACCAGGGTAAACAGACCCCATGGAATCACCATGCCGTATACGCCGTAGCGCAGCAGACGCGGCAGCTGACCATGTTTGCCGCCGTCGCCCTTGCCGGTCACCGTGGCGAAGTTTTTGCCACCCAGCCACAGCCGCTGCAGCACAAAGGCGGCCAGCGTGAAGCACAGCAAAATCATCGCCAGCACCGCGGCGCGACTCGGATCGTTTTGCGCGCCTACCACCGAGAAGAAAATTTCGGTAGAGAGCACGCCGTGACTGCCGCCCAGCACCATCGGATTACCAAAATCGGCCATGCTTTCGATGAAGCTGATTAAAAAGGCATTAGCCAGACCCGGCGCCATCAGTGGCAGCGAAACGCGGCTGAAGGTGCGCCAGCGGTTAGCGCGCAGCGTTTGCGACGCCTCTTCCAGCGACGGACTGACGCCCTCCACCACGCCAATCAGCACCAGAAAGGCAATCGGCGTGAACGACAGCACCTGAGCAATCCAGATACCGGTCAGGCCATACAGCCAGCGGCCGGGCTCGATGCCAAACAGCGCCGCCAGATGCTCCGTCACCACGCCCGAGCGACCGAACAGCAAAATCAGCGCCAGACCAATCACGAACGGTGGCGTGATGATCGGCAGAATGGTCAGCATGCGCAGCGCTTTTTTGCAGGGCAGCGGCGTGCGCGTTGCCGCCAGGGCAAAGGCCAGACCCAGCAGCGTCGAACCGCTGGCAGTCATCAACGCCAGCCACAGCGTGCGCCACGCGGTGCCGCAGGTGCCGCCTTTCAGACAGGCAAGGCTCCAGATCGACGGATCCTGTAAATTGCTGATCAAACCGTCCGGTTTGAAACTGCCGTCAACGTCCTGCACCGACACCACAAACATGCTGAGCACCGGATAGAGTACGAAGATGCTGACCAGCGCAGTCAGCAGCACCAGCGACGCCACCACAAAGGCATCGCCTTTCAGCACGCCGCGTTCGGCCAGCGCAAACGAGAACAGCAGCAAAAACACGGTCAGCAGCAGGAGCGCGCCAGCGCCCATCGCTGGCTGTCCCTGCGGCAGCGCGCCGAAGCGATTTTCCAGCCACAGCCAGCTCCAGCCGCTGTAACCAATCGCGTGCCCTTCCACAATCAGGAAGATCACGCCCAGCGCGCTGAACAGCAGCATCAACCGGCTGCGTGCGCTGCCGGGCAGTAAACCACAGGCGGCGCACAGCGCCAGCAGCGCCACGGCGAGCGCCAGCCATGGATGGCTGCCGATCTGCCACAGTGCCGGCGCGCTGGCTTCATCACGCCACAGGTTAAGCAGCCAGCCGCTATCGAAAAAGCCTGCTTCCAGGCTGTACCACGGCAGCAGCAACAGCGCGACGGCGCCCAGCAGCAGCGCGCCCGTCAGACGGCGATTATTTGCGTTCATGTGTTACCTCAATGCGGAATCATCGCGCCATCCTTAGCGCTGTCGGAACCGGCAAGCCGCCGCCAGCGGCAGCGTCCGGCGATGCGGCATTACTGCGCGCTGGCGCCGATCTCTTTATCCCAGCGGCTCAGCAGCGCTTTACGTTTGGCGGAATCGCCGTAGGTTTTGAAGTCATAATCAATTAGTTTGATGTTCTCGAAGCGCGGCGCGTATTCGGAGATCTCAGCACTGCGGTTTGACGGCAGCTGGAAGGATTTGGCCTCTTTCATGTGCGACTGCGCTTCGGCGCTAAGCGCCCAGTCGTACCACACTTTGGCATTGGCCAGATTGCGTGCCCCTTTGACGATCGACATTGAGCCAATCTCATAGCCAGTGCCTTCACAGGGCGCGACGGTTTTGATCGGGAAGCCGTCGACTTCCATCGCCACCGCGTCGTGCATAAATACGATGCCCACGGTGGTTTCGCCCCGCGCCGCTGCCTTCACCGGCGCCGAGCCGGATTTGGTGTACTGGGAAATATTGGCGTTGAGCTTTTTCAGGTAATCGAACGCTTTGTCCTCGCCCATGATCTGCACCAGCGTCGCCAGGGTGTTATAGGCGGTGCCGGACGAGTTCGGATTGGCAATCTGAATTTCGCCTTTGAAGGCCGGATCGAGCAAATCAGCCCAGCAGGCTGGCGCTTTGAGCTTTTTATCCGCCAGCAGTTTGGTGTTGTAGCCCCAGCCGAGCGCACCGGCATAAATCCCTACCGTACGGTAACCTGAGTTTTCCGCCTGCTTCTGCGCCCAGTCCTGCTGCTGGTCGAGCAGCGGCGATTTATACGGCTGCGTCAGCCCCTCTTCCGCCGCCTGCATATGCGGATCGCCGGTGCCGGCCCACCAGATGTCGGTGCGCGGGTTACGCGCTTCGCTGCGCAGGCGGGCATAGGCTTCACCCGCTGACAGGCGCACCATGCTGACTTTAATATCCGGATGTGCCTGGCTGAAAATGCGCGTCATATGTTCGCACACCACCACGTCCGCCGAGCAGACCATATTGAGATTGCCAGCGGCCGTCGCGGCAAACGGCAGCGCGGTGCAACTGAGGGACAGCGCGATGGCCAGTGAGGTGTAGCGCATGATGTTCTCCTTGGTTGGCAGGGTTCCGTGCTTAACAGAGGTTTTTATTTGCACGTGTGTGCAAATTAGTAATGAACAGAAAATAGCCTGTCAAATAGCGCAATCTGCAATTGACAGGCTGTGTCACAAAAATGCAACAAATGTGATCGCAGACAAATTGCACAGCTTTGCAATTTACGGCAGACTGCTTTTCAGCCGTAATTGTGAGGAGTTGAAGATGCAGAATGACAAAGCCGGGGTGAGCGCGCAGGATGTGGCGGATCGCGCGGGCGTGTCGCGTTCGGCGGTGTCGCGCGCCTTTACGCCCGGTGCCAGCGTTTCTGCAGCCACCCGTGCCCGGGTGATGAAAGCGGCGCAGGAGCTGGGCTATCACGTTAACCACCTGGCGCGCGGGCTGGTGCGCAACCGCAGCGGCATCGTCTGCCTGATCGTCTCTGAAATCGCCACGCCTTACCGCGCCACACTGGTGCGCTGGCTGACACAGTTTTTACAGGAAGCGGGCAAAGTGGCGATGCTGATTAATACCGATCGTTCCGACAACAGCGTCTCCGCCGCGCTGCTACAGGCGATTAATTTTCGCGCCGACGCCTCCATCATCCTTTCCGGCATGCCGGATCGCACCATCACCCGCCAGTGCTATCAGCACGGTCAGCGTATCATCCTGATCAACCGCGACGAAGCGCTGCCGGGCTCGCTCAGCATCAACCTCGACGCGCAGGCGGCGGCCGAAACGGCGGTGATGGCGTTTCAGCGCGCCGGCTGCCGTCAGCTGGCGTTCGCCAATTCGCTGGCCGGTACGCCGAGCCTGATCAAACGTGAAGCGGCGTTTATCGCCGTGGCGGAGCGCGCCGGACTGACGGTCAGCGTGGAGCGATTCGGCACCACCTCGTATGAGAGCGGTCAGATCCTGGCGCATCGCCTGCTGACGCGTCATCAGCGCCCGGACGCAGTGTTCTGCGTCACCGACCTGATGGCCTGCGGTTTCATGGATGAAGCGCGCCACCGTTTCCAGCTGCGCGTACCGGAGGATTTGTGCCTGATTGGCTACGACAATATCGCGCAGGCTGGCTGGTCCTCTTACAATCTCACCACCTTCGCCCAGCCGGTGGAGCGCTTTGCCCGCGACGCCATCGCCTGGCTGACGCAGACCGAGCAGGCGGAAAGTGGTTTTACGCCGCAGAGTGAGCAGCAGCACGACATGCTACTGTATCAGGCTGATGTGGTATGGCGCGGATCGGTGCGTGGCGGCTGATCTAAGCGCGGCATACCTGCCGTACCGTGTCACGCAACCAGCGGTGTGCGGCATCCTGCTCCAGCCGCGGATGCCATAGCTGTGACACCGTCACCTCTGGCGTGGCAAACGGTAATTCAAACATCGCAAACGCCGGATTATGTTTGATTAGCGGATGGTGCAGGCACAGCGTATGCGGCACCAGCGCCAGCCAGTCGCTGTGCAGCGTGAGCGCGACGGCAGTGGAAAAAGCGGGTACCACGGCCGCCACCTGGCGGGTAAAACCGGCGGCGAGCAGCGCCTCATGCACCGGCCCGCCCAGCTCACCGCGCCTTGACGCCACGATGTGACCATATGCGGCCAGCTGCGCCAACGTCACGTCCGCGAGTAACGGATGCCCGGCGCGCACCACGCCGACGAAGCGATCGCGAAACAGCGCCTGCAGCCGAATCTCCGGTCCCATATTGCCCAGTATGCCAATCTCCAGATCAACGTCGCCGCTGCGCAGCGGTCGATCATTTTTCTCTGCTTTCGGCATGAAGCGCAGCTGCACGCCGGGCGCCTGTGCGCGGACTGCGGCGATCAGCGCGCTGCCAAACGCTTCGACAAAACCTTCGTTGGTACGCAGCGTGAAGTGGCGCTGCAGCTCGGCGGCAGCAAAGCGTTGCGCGGGTGGACTCAGCAGCGCCTGCGTGTCCTGCAAAGTGGCATGCACCTGGCCGCGCAGCGCTTCGGCGTGTGGCGTCAGCACCATCACGCGCCCGGCGCGCACCAGCAGCGCATCGCTGGTGGCGACACGCAGTCGCCCCAGCGTGCGGCTCATCGCTGACTCGCTCAGCCCCAGACGACGCGCAGCGCCCACTACGCTGCCTTCACTGAGCAGCGCGTCCAGCGCAGGGAGTAAATTCAAATCGACGCTATTCATCGCATTATCCTTATTGATTGAGCGCCATCTGGCAAGGCGTTTGCTGCAGGTTATCTATGCAGATGCTGCGCGTTCCGCCTGTTGTCATGCAAGGGTAGACTTTTCACTCACCCCAAAACCAGGAGAGGGTCATGAACAAGGCTTCCCGTGCTTTATTGATTGGTGCTTCACGCGGCATCGGCTTCGCGCTGGCGGAGAATATGCTGCAGCGTGGCTATCAGGTGGTGGCGACCGGCCGCCAGCACTCCCTTCACGCGCTGCAACAGCTGGCGCAGCGCTACCCGCAGCAGCTGACGGTGGAGAGCGTGGACATCACCGTGCCAGCAGAGGTCAACGCCCTGCATCTGCGGCTAAGCGGCCAGCAGTTCGATCTGCTGCTGGTCAACGCGGGCGTGAAAAATGACGATCGCGAAACCCTTGCCGATGTGTCGACGGAAGAGTTTATTCGCGTAATGGTCACCAACGCGCTGAGCCCGCTGCGCGTGCTGGAAACCTTCAGAAACAACGTCAGCGCGCATGGCACGCTGGCGGTGATGTCCTCCGGCCAGGGCAGTCTCACCAACAACACCCAAGGCAACTACGAGGTGTATCGCGGCAGTAAAGCGGCGCTGAATATGTTTATGCGCAGCTTTGCCGCGCGTCACGACGATGCACGCACGCTACTGCTGCTGGCCCCCGGCTGGGTACGCACCGACATGGGTGGTGCCGGGGCGCGACTGAGCATTGAGGAGAGCATCCCGAATCTGCTCAACACGGTGGAAAGCCAGACCGGACGCGGCGGCCTGCACTATCTCGATTACCTCGGCCGCGTAGTGCCGTGGTAAGCATTTCACGCCAGCTTGCGTTCGATCAGCTGACGCAGCGTGGCGCGCAGCCAGCGGTGCGCCGGGTCTTCGGTCCGGGCGTTATGCCACAGCAGCGAAAGCGCATAATCCGGCATGCCGATCGGCACCGCCGTCGTACTCAGCGCATAGCGCTGTTGCCATGCCTGCACCAGTCCCTGCGGAACGGTCGCGAACAGCGGCAGACGCTGCAACATTAGCGGTAACACCGAGAAGTGCGGCGTGACATAACGCACGCGGCGCGTCAGCCCCTCGCGGGCTAACGCGGCGTCCAGCGCACTTTCACTCACGCCGCGATAGGAGACCAGCGCATGCTGATACTGCACGAACTGCGCCAGCGTCAGCGGTGGTGCAAGGTCAATTTGTCCGCGATGCCATACCGTGCGGAAGCCGGCGCGCGCAATGTGCTCCCGCGTGAGATCGCGGCTGGTTTCCTCTCCGACGGTCACCACCGCGTCAGCCTGCTGCTGCTCCATCAGCGGAATGGCCTGCCACGGATCGGCAGCCACCACCCGGATATCAATATTCGGAGCCGAGTCGGCCAGCTGCAGCAGTAAATCGGGCATCAGCCAGTGCTCGAGCCAGTCGCTCATGCCGAGCGTAAAACTGCGGCTATCGTGCGCGGCATCAAAGCGATCGGCAGTGAAAATAACGCGATGGACGCTCTGTAGCAGGGGTGCGATCTGGCGCACCAGCTGCTCTGCGCGCGGCGTGGGCATCATGCCTTGCGAGGAACGCACGAACAGCGCATCGTCAAACATTGCCCGCAATCTTTTTAATGCCGCGCTGACCGCCGGCTGCCCCAGATAAAGCCGGTGTGCCGCCTGGGTTACGCTACGCACGTCATACATGACCAGCAGCACAATCAATAAGTTAAGGTCAATTCTGCTCAAATCATTTTCATTGATGCCTTTCATGATTTTAATCGATTTAAATAATGATATAGCTCTCAGTATAGTGACCTGTAGTAACAGGCACCACGCTTTAAGGAGGCAATATGACCCTGCACATAGGTGAATGCAGCATTGATAAAGTGATCGAGCAGACCAGCTCACTCCCCTTCGCTGCGCTGTTTCCGGCACACCGCGAGACGATGAGCGACACGCTGGCACAGCAGCCGGCAAAGCTATCCATCCATAGCTGGGTGGTGCGCACCGCTCGCGACACCATCGTGATTGATACCGCAACGGGCAATGGCCGAAACCGCGATAACAAGCCGCTGTTTCACCAGCTGCAAACCGCGTGGCCGCAACGTCTGGCCGAAGCGGGCGTCGACCCTGATGAAGTGACGCTGGTGCTGATGACGCATATCCACACCGATCACGTCGGCTGGAATACCTGCTGGCGCGCTGGCCGCTGGCAGCCGATGTTTCGTCATGCGCGTTACATCTGTTCAGCGCGTGAACTGGCACAGTGCCGCAGCACGCCGTCGATGCAGGCGCTGTATCACGACAGCCTTGCGCCGCTGCTGGCGAGCGGCCAGCTGGAAACTATTGATGTGCAGCACTCCCCGCTGTTTGCCGGTGTGCTGCGCTATATGCCGACGCAGGGCCACAGCGTCGACCACGCTTCAATTGTGCTGCAAAGCGCCGGTGCCCACGCGGTATTTAGCGGTGATGTGATGCATCATCCAGTTCAGTTTGCACATCCGCAATGGAACTCAGTTTTTTGTGAGGATTTACCACGCGCCGTAACGTCACGTCAGTTACTGATAGACTGGTGCATCCGCCATCAGGCACTCTGGTGCAGCTCACATTTTGCCGGCAGTTCGTGCGGCCGGGTTTCGCCAGAGCGGCAATGGATTCCTGTGGAGGCCTGAACCATGCAATACGCTGATTACCTCACCGCGTCGCTGGGGGATATGCAACAGGCGCTGGCCCAGCGCCGGGTGAGCGCACGCCAGCTCACCATGTTTGCGCTGCAGCGCATTGCTGACGTGGATCAGCCGCGCTACAACGCCATCAGCTGGCTGTTTGCCGATGACGCGCTGGCTACGGCCGCTGCCAGCGATGCCGCACGGCAGCAGAATGCGCCAGTTGGCCCACTGGCCGGTATTCCGCTGCTGATTAAAGACAACATTGAAGTCAAAGGCTGGCCGACCAGTGCCGGTTCGGCGCTGCTGCGCGATGTAATTGCCAGCGAGGATGCACCGCTGGTTACGGCTCTGCGTCAGGCTGGCGCAATCCTCATCGGCAAAACCACCATGCATGAACTGGCGGCAGGCATCACCGGCGCGTCGTCGCTGAGCGGCTTCACCCATAATGCCTGGCAGCAAGGCCGTTCTCCGGGAGGTTCAAGCAGCGGTTCAGCCGTGGCGGTGGCCGCAGGCTTCGTACCGCTGGCGATAGGCAGTGATACCGCCGGTTCGGTACGCATTCCGGCCGCATTCAATGGCCTGTTCGGCTTACGTATGACGCGCGGTGCACTGAGCAGCGCTGGCATCGTGCCGCTGTCGCCCACCCAGGATATCCCCGGACCGCTGGTGCGCTACGCGGCTGATTTGCGGCTGATCAGTGAAATACTCACGGGCCAGCGTTTTTCCCGTCCCGACCGGCCGTTGCGCATCGGCATCTGGCAGGAAGGATTTGCCGCAGAGGAAACGGAGATTAACCAGGCGGTGCAGGATGCTGTGGCACCGTTTCAGCCGCGCATGCTGAGCTGGCCGCAGCTGGAGACGCTGGCGACGGAAGCCAATATTATTGCCTATGAATTTGCCGACGCGCTGGCCGCCTGGCTGGCGGATAAACCGCAGGCACCGCTGCGCACGCTGGCGGCGATTGCCGCGTCAGGACGCTATCATCCCCAGCTGGAGGCCACCTTCAAAACCCGCGCGCAGCATCCCGGCATGCAGAGTGACGGCTATCGCGAGGTGCAGTTGCGCCAGCAGAGGCTGTATCAGCAACTGGCGCAGTTTTTTCAGCAGCAGCAGATCGACCTGCTCGCTTATCCGGTAGTCCGCCATCCGCCAGTGAAGCATGGCGAGTTACAGCCTGGCAGCAACGCGCTGATCTCAGCCGTCACCGGCGCACCGGCAATCAGCATTCCGGTCGGCCTGAGTACGGAAGGGTTACCCATCGGCCTGGAGCTTCTGGCGCTGCGCGAGCGGGAAGATGTGCTGTTAATGGCGGCAGAACAGATTGAACAGGCGCACCCGCCGTTCAACTGTGCAGCGCCAGCCCTTTGATGGCTTTATCCACCGCCTTTTTCGGGCCGCGCAGCGCGATGCCCACCAGGTTGAGATTATCGGCGTCTTCGGCCAGAAACACCGCGCGGTTGGCGGCATCGTGGCCGGTGGAAAACATCGCTTCAACGTAAGGAATCAGCGTTAACTCGCGCTCTACGCCCTGGCGATGCGCTCGTTGCAGGCCGGCTAAATCGGCGGCAAACACCAGCATCGGCTGGCCGGCCATGTTGCCGTACTGACGACCGTGCGCGTCGACGTAGGGTTCACCCATCATCTCCGGCGCGGCCGCCGCAATGCCGGTCGCCAGAAAAGCCACCACATTCAGGCGCTGCCAGGTGGCTAAATCATCACGTACGATCAGGGCAATTTTGGTATCAAACATCTGTCAGAACTCTCCGGTGAGGATTAAAAATCCCATCATCGGATAGCCGGCAGAGAGCGGTATAGAACGTTTGTGCACTGGCGCTGATAGGCGGCGGGCGTGAGACGATAAGCACGCTGGAACCAGCGGCCAAGGTGGCTTTGGTCGGCAAAGCCCACCTGCGCTGCGACCTGCACTGGCTCAACGCCCTGTGCCAGCAGCGCACGCGCGCTACGCAGCCGCAGCCGCACCAGATAGGCGTGCGGCGACTGGCCAAACACCTGCTTAAACTGGCGCGTCAGGCGGAAACGATCGATGCCGGACAAGCGCGACAGATCGTCCAGCCCGATATCCTGCGCCATAAAATCGTGCAGATAGTCACGCAGCAGATGCATCTGCCGCTGAGCGTCACTGAGTTGCATGCCGGGTTTATTTTCCAGATGCCGGGACAGCAGCGTGAGCAGATGATCCAGGCTCTGATCGCGCGCCAGCCGCCCTTCCCGCTGATGCACCGCAAACCATGCCTGCTGAATCGCAGAGGCCAGCTGCGCATCATCGGTGAGCGTGGAGCGAAATGCCCCCTGAATATTCGCCACATCGCCCAGCCCGCGGCGCTGCATCATCTCCGCCACCCAGGGTTGCGGCAGATAAAGCATCACATAGGTAAAACCGGCGGCATCAGGCGCGTGACCATCGTGTACCGCGCCCGGCTCAATCAGAATAGCGCGGCCCGGCGTGCTGGTGTGCAGCGCGCGGTGACAGTTAAAGCGCTGCAGCCCCTGCTGCGTCACGCCGACCAGCAATTCGTCGTGGTCGTGCGGATCGTAAGCGTGGCCGCAGAAGTGCGCGTTAACACTTTCGATGCCCGTCTCCTCATCGCGACGGAAATCTACCCAATCGTTAGTAGCTGACATAGCGAATTCGTGACCTCTGACGGCGTATCAGGCATAGCCTAGCAGCCGGAACCACAGATAATCCAGCGGTAACAGCAGCAGCGCGCTCAGCACAAACACCAGCAGGCACAGCTGCAGACCGGCTCTGGCAGGCACATTCCCCAGCCCCATTGCCACCACGATGGGCGACGCCTGATATGGCAGCAGCGGGGTGGCGTAGGCAAAAACCTGCAGCATCACCACGCTCAGTAGCGGAAAGCCCGAAGCGGCAGCCAGCTCCTGCGCCATCGGCGTGACCATCGCCGGCACGCCGTTGGCGGTGAGCACAAAATTCAGCAGCGTCACCAGCGCATTGAGCACGGCAAAATTACTGAATGACGGCGAGTCATGCAGCGGCAGCAGGTGAAGCAGTGCATTGGCGATGAGCCGCCCCAGGCCAGAGTCCACCACCACCGTGGCGACGCCGAGAATGCCGGCGATATAGATGCAGGTGCGGAAATTGACGCCGCTGGCAAAATCGTCGCCCGAAAGAAAGCCCACGCGCGGTAACAAACACAGACACGCCGCGGCCAGCCCGACCCACGCAGCGGATAAGCCGTGCAGGCTGTCGGTCATCCACAGCAGTAACGTGACGGCCAGTAGGGCAATCAGCCGCCATTCGCGCCCGCTTAGCGCCGGCAATGCTTCCCGCGTCGCCACCGGCTGCGGCTGAGCGCGGAACAGCAGCGTAATGCAGGCAACCAGCAGAATACCTTTGCCCAGCCCCACCACCGGCATGTGCAGCAGCCACCACGGCAGCCATTGCAAATGCAGCTGGTACGCGCTTTCCGCCGCGCCGCTCAGCACCAGGTTTGGCACGTTGGCGGGCAGAATACTGGCAGAGAGTTGAAAGGTGCCGAAGCCCACCGCCAGCGCCAGCCCAATGCTGCCGCGACTGCCCGGCCGGATACCGGCCCGCTCGCCCAGCGCCAGCACCACCGGCATCAGCAGCGCGATGCGTCCCATGTTCGACGGCATCACCAGCGCCAGCAGATAACTCAGCAGCACCGTGCCCGCCACCATCCGCGGCCAGCTCTGGCTGAACGGCACCACCAGCCAGTTGGCCAAGCGTTGGGCTAGGCCCACTTTGCGGATCGCCGCGCCCAGCACAAAACCGCTCAGCACCAGCCAGAACGCTGAGGAGGCAAAACCGCTGAACACGCTGCTGGCTGGCGCTATCGACAGCAGCATCGCCGCCGCAAAAAACAGCAGCGCGGTAAGGTATTCCGGCAACCGCGCCAGCGCCCACAGCAAAATTGTGATGCTGACCACCAGCGTGGTCAGCCAGAATGAGGTATCAATCATCGTGCCTGAACTCCCTTTCTTCGCAACTGCGCACAAAGCGCATCAGCATAGGGCAATCCCTGTCGCAGAAAGCTGCGGCAGTTAACAGTTTGTTAACTCGCCAGCTGCGTTAGCCAATGAATCAGCGCCTCGCTGCCGGGCTGACTGCGGGAGCGCTGTGGCCAGGCGAGGAAATAGGGTTTGCTCAGCGGCAGGCTGAGCGGATCCACCACCTGTAGCGCGCCGCGCGCCAGTTCGCCGGCAATCAGACGACGCTGTCCCAGTAGCACGCCGACCCCGGCTACCGCCGCGTCGATGGCCAGGGAGGTGAGATTAAAACTGAATGCCGGCTGGACCGCCGGCTCCATGCTGCCTTTGGCCTGAAACCAGCTGCGCCAGTCGGGCAGAAAGCGCCCTTCATTGCCCCAGTCCAGATGGATCAACGGCGCCTGGCTTAGCAACGATTCGCCCGGGTAACGCTGTATCAGCGCCGGACTGGCGACCGGCAGCACCTCGTCACAGAACAGCCGTTGCTTGTCGAGTTGCGGGTAGCGATCCTCACCAAAGCAGATGACAAAATCTGCCGCTGTGGCGCTGAAATCCACCGGCGCATGAGTGCCGTGCAGGCTGAGATCGCAGTCCGGGCAGTGAGCCCGCCAGGCGGTAATATTCGGCAGCAGCCATTTCGACGCCAGCGCCGGCAGTGAATAGAGCGTCAGCTTTGGCATGCTGGCCGCATGGCGCAAATTTTGCTGCCCCAGATGCAGAATGTCGAACGCCTCACTGACATAGCGCAGATACTCTTTGCCGGTTTCCGTCAGCATCACGCCGCTCTGGGTACGCACAAACAGTGCGCTGCCCAGCTGCGCTTCCAGCTGACGAATTTGCTGGCTGACGGCAGCCGGCGTCAGCGCCAGCTGCGCGGCGGCTTTCGCCAGGCTACCAAGTTCCGCCGCCACTTTGAACGACTGAATCACGCTGATTTTCGGCAAACGTGACGCGGGTGCAGGCATTAAGGTTTCCTTAGCAAGGCGTTAAATATTTATCGTTAGGCATCAACATATCAGGCCGTTACAGTCTCTACACCTGCCAACTCAGAGAACCACCGCGATGTCTGCTTTGATTCGATTTGATTTGCACCCCCTGGCCGACGCCGACTGGCGTCGGCACTGTCGCCAGCAGCTGGAGCAACACGGCGCGCTGGTGCTGCGTCAGTTTTTGCAACCGGCTGCGCTGCAGTCGATCGTGGCTGACGGGCTGGCCCAGCGCCACCTGGCTTACCACACCGTCAGCAAGCACAACGTCTATCTGCTGAAGCCGGACGAGGCGTACCGTGCCGATCATCCGCGCAATCGTGACGTAATCAGCACTAAAGGCTGCATCACCGACGATGTGATTGCAGCGGAATCGCCGCTGCGCCAGCTGTACAATGACGAACTGTTTAAACGCTTTCTGTGTGATGTGCTGGACGAAGACGCGCTGTATCCGTATGCCGACCCGCTGTCGTCCATCAATCTGCATTACGCGCCTGACGGCCAGGAACTCGGCTGGCATTTTGACAACTCCTCATTCGCCATCACGCTGCTGCTGCAGAAACCGCGCGCTGGCGGTGTGTTTCAGTACGTGAAAGATCTGCGCGATGCGGACGCCGGCGAGATGAACTACGACGGCGTCGCCGCCGTGCTCGATCAGCGCCAGCCGGTTGAGGCGCTGGAGATAGATGCCGGTGACCTGGTGCTGTTTCGCGGGCGTAATTCGCTGCACCGCGTGACGCCCACCGAAGGCGATGTCACGCGTATGCTGGCGGTGCTGGCCTACAACACCCAGCCCGGTATCGCGTTGTCCGAAACCGCGCGCATGACCTTTTACGGCCGGTTGTAAGCCACCAGCGCGCGCCAGCCGCGCAGGAAAATCTGCCGGGTACGAAACGCAGTTAAGGCGCGCCAGTCCTCATCGGCGGGCCAGAACCCCTCCACCAGCTGCTGCTTCAGCGCGCGTCCGGCGTGGCTTGCCGGATCGCCCTGCAGATGCAGCCAGTGATCGTCGCGCACCCGGCGGTGCATCTCTTCGCCCGGATAAGTGCCACACTCCACCACCAATGGCAGCAGCTGCGTGTCAGGCAGCGACGTCAGCAGAAACTGCGAGACATAGCCCGTTGCCGTGGCAGTCACCCCGGTGTCGCTGTCGCGCCCGGCGCCGGTAAACAGCAGCGTCAGCCACTCATCGTATAACGACTTGCCCCAGTCATGCGCCGGATAGCGCTGTTCAGCAATCGCCAGCAGCATCGGATGGCCCCACGCGCCGGCACCGGTGTGCAGGTCGAAACTCAGGATGACCTGCGCCTGACGCAGATGCTGTTCGACGATGGAGTGCAGCGTGCGGTGCGACCAGGCCGGCTGCTGCCCGCCATAAAACAGGCCATCTGCTGCCTGATATTGTCCCGCTTCCACTACCCGTTTTAGCGCCGGCCAGCCTGACTGCTGCAGTGTCTCCGCCAGCAGCCGATCGGCATGTGCGCGGTCGCCGTGGTACAGATCGTGCCATAGCGCATAGTGCGGATTAGCGGGTGCGGGCTGGCTGAAATCGATGAAATTCCGGTTGAGATCGATATTGTCTTCATTGACGCGCCGCAGATGCGCAGCGCCCCATGGATTTAGCAGATGGACCAGCACAAGGGCGCAGTCGGGCGGTAACGCGGCGACATCGAAGCTATCAAGCCAGGCGATCTGGCTGTCTGAACCGTAATAGCCCTCCACACCATGTGTGCCGGAGAGAATCAGCATGCGTTTGGGAGCCGCCGGATCGCCGATCACCGCAACGTCGGTGTACAGCGCGGCCCCGTCGGGCGCGGTCAGCGGATGGCGATAGGCAGTCAGCGCGCCGTGCTGGCGCGTGACGGCGGCCAGGAATCGCGCCCGCTGCTGGGTATAATCAGGGAGTAAAGACATGATTTTCCTGTGCGTAATGAAGGCAAATCGCCCTGCGATTAGGGATAAACCTTAACTTTAAAGTACTTCTGCGCCAGCCGGTCGTAAGTGCCGTTGCTGTGCAGCGCAGCCAGCGCATTGTTGATTAAAGTAAGATTGGCCGTATCGCCTTTACGCAGCCCGATACCTACGCCGTTCCCCAATAATGCTTTATCCACCAGCGTGGCTTTATTGACATAACCCTTGCCTTCCGGCGTGTTGAGAAAGCCCTGCTCGGCCGAAACCGCATTCGCCAGGCTGGCATCGAGTCGACCCGCTACCAGATCCGGATAGATCTCCATCTGATTCGGATACGAGACCACGTTGACGCCCTGCGGTGCCCACTTCGTTTTGGCGTAGGTTTCCTGGATGGTGCCCTGCGCGACGCCGATATTCTTCCCGCGCAGCGTGCTGATATCCGCCGTCAGCGTGATGTTGGCAGGCGTCAGCAGCGCGCTGGGCGTGATGTATAGCATATCGCTGAACGCCACCTGCTCGCGGCGCTTCTCCGTCATCGACATCGCCGACAGAATGGCGTCAAATTTCTTCGCCTGCAGCGCCGGAATGCTGCCGTCAAAGCCAATCTGCACCCACTGACATTTCACTTTGGCCTGCGCACAGATGGCATTGCCCAGATCAATATCAAAACCCTGCAGCGAGCCATCGCTGGCTTTGGATTCGAACGGTGGAAAAGTGGGATCGACGCCAAAACGCAGCGTCTGCTGCGCCGCAGCCAGTTGGCTGAGGGCGCTGAGTGACAACAGTAAGGCAAAAGACCAACGCTTTTTCATGATGCTCTCCGGCAGGCTATCTCACAGGTTTTAACCTTGTAATAACACGATGCCGCTGACGCCACCATCAAAAGCGCGCAAAAATGCAGAGCAAATTCTTATATATGTTAATGAGTTAGCGAAATTTGTCGCGCCATTAAGTTTTACTTAACGCTCTGTCATGATTTTGTCATCAGGGGCTCATGCCGCTGTCAGCCTCGGTTTTCTATGCTAACCCGCGTTATACTGCCCGCCATCAGCAAGCGGCCGCCACTACCGGGAGATCGCATGAAAATTTTGGTGATAGAAGATGAAGCCGGGGCGCGTGATTACATGCGCAAAGGATTGACCGAGGCCGGTTTTATCGTCGACGTGGCGGAAAACGGTCAGGATGGCCTGTTTTATGCGCAGGAGCACCATTACGATCTGATTCTGCTGGATGTGATGATGCCCGGCATCAATGGCTGGGAGGTGATGGCGCAGCTGGATAAGCAATTGCAAACGCCGGTGATTTTCCTGACTGCCAAAGGCACGGTGGAAGATCGCATCAAAGGGCTGGAGCTGGGTGCCGATGACTATCTGGTCAAACCCTTCTCCTTCGCCGAACTGCTGGCGCGCGTGCGCACCCAATTGCGGCGCGGTAGCCAGCAGAAGCTACCCGACATCCTGACGCTGGCCGATCTGCAGCTGGATATTGCCCGTCGCCGGGTTGAGCGCGCCGGACAGCGCATCGACCTGACCAACAAAGAGTTCAACCTGCTGCATCTGTTTCTGCTGCATCCCGGCGAGGTACTGACGCGCACGGTGATTGCATCACGCGTCTGGGACATGAATTTTGACAGCGACACCAACGTGGTGGATGTGGCGGTAAAACGGCTGCGGCAGAAAATTGACGGCCCTTTTAACCGACCATTAATTCATACCGTGCACGGTGTCGGTTATCGCTGCGAAGCTGAAACATGAAACCCCGCTCGCTCGCCGTCCGCCTTTCGCTACTGCTCAGTGCTACGGTGGTGGTCATTTTTACACTCAGCGGCATGGCGCTGTATCACGCACTGGCGAAGCAGATCGGCGTGCGCGATGACGCAGCCCTGCTGACGCGCATCGATCAAATGCGCACGCTGCTGCGCGATGAAGATGCGCTGACGCTGATTCAGCAGAAGCCGCGGCTGTTCGCCAACATGCTGGGCAATACCGAATCGTTGCTGGTGCTGCGCTTTCCCGGCCAGCCGCCGCTAATCGTGATCAATCCTGGCGCGCGTCCGGTGCCAGCCATTACGCCGGTCGCCGCCGATCAGCCGTTAACCCTGCAATCGGTCCACCATCAGCAGGCGGTGGACGGCACGCCGTTTATCGCCGCCGCCGCGTTAACACCAACGCGCGATGGCAGCGGCCAGATCGAAATCATCACCGGTCGCCTGATGAGCGACCGCACGCAGACCCTCACCGGCTATCGCCACCAGATTATCCTGTGCACCGCGCTGGCGGCGCTGCTGGTCGCCGCGATCAGTGTGCTGCTGGTGCGCCACGGCCTGACGCCGCTGCGCCGGCTGGCGGCGGAAGCTGGGGTGATCGACGTGCGGCGGCTGTCGCATCGCATTGAACTGACCAGCGCGCCAGGCGAGCTGCAACCGCTGCTGGCGGCGCTCAACCAGATGCTGAGCCGGCTGGAGCAAGGTTATCAGCAACTTAGCCAGGTCTCAGCGGACATGGCACACGATCTGCGCACGCCGATTGGCACGCTGCTTGGCCAGACGGAAGTGGCGCTAAACCAGCCGCGCAGCGTCAGCGAGTATCAAACGCTGCTGGGTTCCAATTATGCGGAGCTGGAGCGGCTGGCGAAGATGATTGATAACATGCTGTTTCTCGCCAAAGCCGCAGACGCCAGCCAGGCGCTGGACAGGCAACGCATCGATCTGACCCCGCTGGGTGAGCGGTTGAGTGACTATTTTGAGGGCATGGCGGAAGAGCATGGCATGCAGCTTGTCATCTCGCTTCACGGCGAGTTGCACGCCGATCCGCAGTTGTTACAGCGCGCGCTGGCGAATCTGATCGCTAACGCGCTGCATTACGGCACGCGCGACGGCACCATTCACGTCTCCAGCATTCCGCAGCCAGACGCCGTGCTTTTGATGGTGGAAAATCAGGGGCCGACGCTAAGTCAGGCGCAGCAGGCACGCCTGTTTGACCGCTTCTGGCGCGCCGATGCGTCACGCCAGCAGGGCGGCAGCGGACTGGGTCTGTCGATCGTGCGCGGGATCATGCAACTGCATCAGGGCAGTTGCACGGTGAGCAGCGAACACGGCATTACCCGTTTCTGCCTGCGGTTCCCACGTTAAGCGCGCAGGTGCGCAGGTGCGCACCTGGTTAAGTCCCTTAGATAAACGTGAAAATTTCGTCCTGCGACAGACGCGATTTCGGCAGCGTGGCGTTGAAATCTTCCTCACTGCGATAGCCAAGCGAAACCAGCACCACGCTGGTAAAGCCCTGTTCACGCAGGCCCAGCGCCTGGTCAAGTGCGCGCGCATCAAAGCCTTCCATCGGGGTGGCATCAATGCCGAGCATCGCTGCGCCCAGTAACAGTCCGCCCAGCGCCAGATAGACCTGTTTCTCCATCCACTGCGGCACGTCGCGCAGCTCATAACGGTGCATATCCACGTAGCTGCGGCGGCTCTTATCCTGCCCGGCTTTGGCTTCGGGTTTGGCAAAACGCCCGTCTTTCTCTTCCTGCGCCAGCACGTTTTGCAGGTGCGCTTCATCCAGATCGGTGCGCATGCACAGCGCAATCACGTGTGAGGCGTTCAGCACCTTAGGATTGTTGTAAATGAACGCGCCACTGGTGGATTGCGCCATCTTTTCCCGCCCTTCCGCAGTCGACGCGACAACAAAGTGCCACGGCTGCGAGTTGACCGATGACGGGCTGTTGCGCAGCAGGTTAAGCAGCGTGTCGATCTCCTGCTGCGGCAGCGTTTTGCCCGCAGAGAAAGCTTTTACGGTGTGACGGCGGGCAACCGCATCATTAAGGGTCATGAGAGTCTCCTGATTGAAGATTGCGCCAGAGCGCAGATAAATAGCAAAGTCGCTACCTTAACCGCCCGGGCTGACGGACGGTTAACCTTACGTGTTTTAATGACTTAAAAGCCGCTGAGGACAATCTTGCCGCGTGCGCGACCGCTCTCAATCAACGCATGCGCTTTACGCAGGTTGGCCGCGCTGATGCTGCCGTGATGCTCGCCAGCGGTGGTCTGCAGGGTTTGATCGTCAATCAGCTGACTCACCTGCTGCAGAATCTGATGCTGGCGCTGCATATCGGCGGTATGGAACAGCGAGCGGGTAAACATCAATTCCCAGTGCAGCGAGATGGCTTTGCGCTTCAGCGGCACCGCATCCAGTGTTTCCGGATCGTCAATCAGCGCCAGTTTGCCCTGCGGAGCCAGCACATCGATCAACTGCGGGTAGTAGCTGTCGGTATGGGTCAGTGAAGCCACGTAGCGCACCTCGTTATGGCCAATCGCTGCCAGCTGCTCACCCAGCGGACGCTGGTGATCGAGAACATGATGGGCACCCAGCGAGCGCACCCAGTCAGCGGTTTCCGGGCGAGAGGCGGTACCAATGACCGTCAGTCGGGTCAGTTTGCGCGCCAGCTGCGTCAGCATCGAACCCACGCCGCCGCCCGCGCCGATGATCAGCAATGTGCCTTCGTCGGCAGCATCAATTTCCAGGCGATCGAACAGCAGTTCCCACGCGG